>NZ_JVOR01000106.1:0-3208 GCF_001054715.1 Acinetobacter sp. 243_ASPC
ATCTGAAGAGCATGCGGTCGATTTAATTGTAATTGGTTCACATGGCCGAACAGGTATTCGTAAATTAGTTCTTGGTAGTGTCACTCAAAAACTCTTAGGAGAAACCTCGCTGCCTGTACTGGTAGTGCATAAATAAGATTGATGCTTTTAACATGTAAGACATTAATTTTTATAATATTTAAACAAAAAAGAGGACCTGACGGTCCTCTTTTTTTTCTAACGAATTAGTAAATCAAATGATTGTTTTGCAACAGTTCATCTAGAGTTGTATTCACATTTTTCAATGTAAGCAACTCAGTGCTTTGGTAGGTTGTTCCTGTTCCATCACGATCAATGCTAATTACCGTATCTGCACCATCTTTGGTTACTGTAACGTAATTTGCAATATTAGATGCTGTGACGCTTTGACCTGTTAACAATGCACTGATATCCACTTTATCACCTTGTGCTTTGCTGAAATCAGTCCATGTGTCATGACCATTTCCACCAGTCGCATCAGTGTTATTCAACAAGTTGAAGATCACTTTGTCTGCACCTGCGTTGGTGGTGAAGGTATCATCACCTGCACTGCTAGTAATAATATCGGCACCTGTACTGGTGTTGTATACAAAACCGGCATTAAACTTCAGTGTTGCAGTCGATTCATCGCCGTTTGGTGCAATCAGTTTATAAGTAAACTGATCTTCGCCGCCACCTGTAAGTGTCGTGTTTGGTGTATAGGTATAACTACCATCGGACTTAATCACAAGTGTACCGTGAGCTCCCTGAATCGTTGTACCTGTACTAGTGACAGTAGAGTAAGTTGATCCATTATTTGAAATTGCGATATCGGTGTACTGAGATGCAACTTTGTCTACGCCTGCACCGGTATCTTCCGTTAAGATATTTCCTTTTACAGTTTCACGAGAAGTTACGGTGTAGCTATCGAGGTCAATGACTTCACGTGTAACAGTTGCATTCACAGAACCTCCAACACTTACTAGACCAGAGCCTGTGACAGCTTCTACTCGATATGAGCCAGCTGTTAATCCAGTCAATGTGACACTATTTCCATTTGGTAGAATTCCAATTAAATCAAGTGTACTTCCAGAGGCAGTTGTACCAATTAATGCACCGGATGAATTGTATACATTAATTGTTGTACCTCCACCCAAAGAAATTGCTTGGCCCGATGTAAATGTAACTTTTACATTTTCAATTGTTCCAGATGCAACAGTGAAGTTAGTACTACCAGAAGTTTGTCCAAGGGTAATGCCTGCTAATCCAATGAACCATGAGTAGTTAATAGGGTTAGCTGAAGCAGTTGTTGTAGCATTGGTTGCATTTACATCAACCTCTTCTACATTGTTGGTTGCAACAACGCTGGTCGCATCTGCCTCTGGGTTGTTTGGATTCCAAGTCAAGTCTAGATCACTATTGGTTCCAATTTGAACAATCAGTTTAGCTGTATCACTCTTACCAGAAGTTGTATCGGTAATGGTGTAAGTAAAGACATCAGTTTTACCAATTACGTTTACATTACTAGTAGGAGTGTACTTATAGCTTCCATCCGCTTTAATGGTTAAGGTGCCATGCTCTCCGATAACTGTGGTCGTACTACCATCAGCAGCGACAGTTTGGCCATTCACGGCTGTCACCTTGGTTTGTGATGTTACCTGATCCTGACCATTGGCTTGATCATTATCTGTGATCACATTGCCTTCTTTAGAAGTAATGCCACTCACCACTGGATTAGCAGCTGTATTTTCGGTTGTTAATTGTAAATCTGCTTTAATCGAAGTGCCTAGACCGACTAATGAACCGCCAGTAAAGTCAAATCGATAGTTACCAGGTGTTAAATCATTTACTTTTACTTGGGTTGTTTGACCAAGGATACCGAGTAAATCGAGTAAGCCATTGGATTGATTATCTGCAATTAACTTCCAAGTACCATCATCTTGCTGTTTGTACAATCTCATTTGAGCTGTATCAAACAAGTTAATAAGTGAACCTGTAGATACTGAAATTACCGCATCTGCAATCTGATCTTGGCCTACAGTAAAGTTGCCAGAGTACGTCTGACTTCCAATATTAATAATCGAACTTTCATTAATAATATTTTGACTTGGATTTACTGTAACTGGGTAAGTAAAGTCGACCTTAGCCTCAACAATATTGTCTTTCGCATCAATAACAATATTTGGTGCTGTTAGATCTGTGGCTTGTGATTCATTGCCTGCTTTGTCTGTTGCTGTAATTTTTACTTTTTCAGCATCATCCAATGGAACGGTAAAAGTCACTGTGTACTTGCCACTTGAATCTGCAGTCGCTGAGCCTAATACATTACCATTTGCATCTTTGACTTTCACAACAGATCCAGCTTCAGCAGATCCTGTAATCTCAGAACCACTAGCATTAAATGTACCCGATGGTGCATTCGGTGGAGTTAGGTCAACAGTCAGGTTGAATGGATCGCTCTTGCCACTTTCGTTGCCCACAGGATCGGTCGCAGTCACGCTTAGGCTGTGCGGACCTTCGGTCAAGCCAGGTGCCGGGATGGTGTAGTTCCAGCGACCATCTGCTCCTACCGTGACACTGCCCACCACATCATTGCCGTCATATACCTTGATCACATCACCCGGTGTCGCGCCTGTACCACTGAGTGTCGGTGTGGTGTCATCCGTGCTGGCACCGTTGCCAAGCGGACCTTGTACCAGACCCACATCGTCACTCACCAGACCAATGCTCGGAATGCTCGGTGCCGTGGTGTCAATCGTCAGATTGAAACTCGCGCTGCCTTGTGTTCCTGCCGCATTGCTCGCAGTGGCCGTATAGCTATGTGACCCTTCGCTTTGTGTTGGTAAGGTGTAGCTCCAGTTACCGCTACTATCCACCACCGCTGAGCCAACCGCCGCGCCACCATCGACGCTGATCGTCACGATCGCTCCCGCTGTACCTGTTCCCACCAGTGTTGGTGTGGTGTCATCGGTTGCAGCATTGTTGGCCAGGTCACCGACCTTGCTGCCAACATTGTCGACCGCCTTGTTGATGCTTACCACCACATTCGTGGTGTCTACCGTAAAGTTCAGTGCATCACTGGCCGCGCTGGTGTTGCCTGCCGCATCCGTCGCAGTCGTGGTAATGCTGTGTGGTCCGTCCACCAAGCCTGTCGATGGCGTGAAGCTCCAGGTGCCATCGCTTGCAACGGTGGTGCTGCCCAGTACCGTAT
>NZ_JVOR01000107.1:0-27040 GCF_001054715.1 Acinetobacter sp. 243_ASPC
AATGCGGGGGTCACAGGTTCAAGTCCCGTCATAGCCACCATTTTCAAAGATCATGTACATTACGTGATCTTTTTTTTTATCTATCTTTTTTAGATTTTTATTTCACACTCAAGTTCACTGTTTTAGTTTTCTAATTCCAACCGAACTTATGCATTTTCATCACCCACTCAAAAGGATGTTATGGCATGAATAAGTCATTATTACTACTCACAACAACAATTGCATTTACCCCAGTGGTATATGCACAAGATCTAAGCTGGGGCGATCCAAAGGCCGAAGCGGGGCAAGTGAAAGTGTCTGGTGCTATCCGTACGCGCTATCTGAGCAAAGATTTTCAAGATGAAGCCAATGAGGGTTCAAATAACAACTGGCGTCTTGCAGATATCAAGCTCAATTTAAACTATGAAAATCCAAAATGGCTGGCAGCGCTCGATGCGCGTTGCTATGAATACGATGAACTTTGTGATGCTGTTTTTTTGAGTGATGCGTGGGTCGGATACAAGATTTCAGATCAGCAACGGGTGAGCGTTGGATTGCAACCTGTTGAGTTTGGCTTCGGACGCTTCTGGGGTAGCAGTTATTACGAAACCCTCATGAATACAGTCGGTTTTGAGGATATTTCGGCACTTGGGCTACGTTATCAAATCAACCAGAATGATTACAGTTTAAGTTTGGGTTTTTATCCAATAGATGGCGGAAATTATAAGGGGACGTCAAAAGATTCAAGCCGCTACAGCCCGGCATTTGTCGAGGCAGATGATTTAACAACGGGAACGTATTTAAAAGAAAGAAATATCTGGATGGGTCGGTTATCTAAAAAATTTGAGGTAACGCCGATTGACGGACTGAGTACCGAGATTGGTACTTCATTCTGGCATTCTGAACTGAAAAACAAAAAAAACGGTCAAGACGGCTCACGTAACAGTTGGAATGTCTTTACACAGACGCAGTACAATGCTTGGCAGTGGATGTTACTTGCCGGATCACAATCCATTCAAAACCGCGACACTGAGTTTCCTGACTTTTCAACCTTAGGTGCTTTTGATTTTCCTTATCAGGTGGCCAACAAGACCGATTATGTCGTCAATGAAATTAATTACAGTGTGGCAAAGCCCTTTTATGAGCTTAAGAATATTAAGCCATATTTCTCGTATAGTCGTTTATTTAAAGATCAGGCGGGCTATGAAGACTCAGAACGTATCATTGCAGGTGTTGCATTTAACTACAAAAAGATTGGGATTCAAGGTGAATACATCTGGAGTAAAAATGATCCGATGGTCGGTGCCAGCAGTAATGGATTGGCACAGGGCGATGGCAATGGATGGGACCGCATGCTGTATTTAGCACTGGGTTATTATTTCTAAATGAAAAAGCCCAAATCGTTAGCTACGGTTTGGGCTTTGTTTTATGACTGATGTTGTTCAATCAGGCTTAAGGTTTCGCTACGCGCATAAAATGGTGATAAAACATTCACCAAAAGCGGTTCAAGTAATCCTTCCCGATCTAGAACTCGAATAAGTTTGGGGTAAAACCGCTGTACTTCAGTATAAATATCCTGCTCGTTTAACCCAATGCCGTAAAATAAATCCTGCAACGTATCATCACGATAAAATTCATAAAATACTTCGACACCCCGCAACACGAGATTTTGAATAAAAGGCTGCTGGCGCAGTTCTTTCCAGTATTCATAAACCAGTACAAAAAATTCTTCAATATCTAGGGGATTAATTTTAGAGATGTACTCGTAAACAGTTTTGTCTTTTACGTCGTCCCAGAGTGTACGCAGTAAATCTTCAAGATCATCATTGGATAAGACACTCAGTTCTGCCAGTTGCTGCTGAATCAAGCGAGCCAAGTAGTCTTCAATTTTTTGCTCAATTCGTTGCTGATGTTTGTGTGAAAAGGACTTTAGATTTTGCTGCCAACGTGCTTGTAAAGTAGTGCTAGATTCGTTGCCCGATGCCGGCTGCAAAAACCTAGGCAATTTATGATGTATTGCGCTGGTGGCGATGAAGTGACACAGTTGCTCAATGGCTGGGCTGTGACGCAAGAAGGTGTTGAAGTAAAGCCGAATATTGTCTAATTCTAAAAACTTGGCTAACCAGATATCAAACTGTTGATCCGAGACCAAATCATTCAAAGTCGATGGTGATTTAAGTGCGCTAAGATAAATCTGCTTAGAGATTTCGCCAATGAATTCGAGTAAATCTGCACCCAACTGCATCTCAAATGCATAGCGCCGAACCACCATTTCAAGTTGTTGCATATCGATGACTTGATGGAGTTTGAGTTGTTGGAGAGACTGAAAAATCAAATGCGAGAGATGTTGTAGATACTCCGAAGAGTGCTCAGCACAGAGCTGAGACTTGAAATAATGCACCTGCTCAAGCAAAAGTGCTTGAGCAAGCTGCGCGCTAGACGATGTCTGATCCTTAGTCATCTGGTCTCCAGCCATTTACGATAGGGTAGCGGCGCTCACGGCTAAAGGCACGTGAACTAATTCGAGGGCCAATTGCACCTTGGCGACGCTTGTATTCATTACGATCGACGAGACGAATCACTTTTTCAACTACGTCTTTCTCAAAGCCTTTGGCAATAATATCGGCCTGACTTTGATCTTCTTCGATATAAGCGTAAAGAATCGCATCCAGAATATCATAAGGCGGCAATGAATCTTGATCTTTCTGATCTGGACGTAATTCTGCCGATGGCGGGCGAGTAATGACACGTTCAGGAATTACAGGCGTATCACCAAGAGTGTTGCGATATTTTGCCAGCTCAAACACGATGGTTTTATACACGTCTTTAAGTACAGAAAAACCACCCACCATATCACCGTAAAGTGTGCAGTAACCCACTGAAATTTCAGACTTGTTACCGGTTGAAAGCACCAGATTACCAAACTTGTTAGACAACCCCATCAACAGCGTGCCACGTGCACGTGCCTGTAGGTTTTCTTCGGTCGCATCTGCCGGTGTGTTGCCAAAAAATGGATATAGCGTTTGCATGAAGCTATTTACAATCGGATGGATTTCAGCGATCCCGAAGGTAACGCCCATACGTCGCGCTTGCTCGGTCGCATCTTCCACACTGATTTGAGCCGTATAGGTATAAGGCATCATGACTGCTTGAACCTTATCGGCACCAATTGCATCGGCTGCAATCGCTAGGGTGAGTGCTGAGTCAATACCGCCAGACAAACCTAATATCACACCCGGGAAACCAGAACGTTGTACATAGTCACGCGTGGCCATCACCAAACTTTGATAAATTTCCGCCATGGTATCGAGTGCAGGCGTCACTTCAGTGGTTTTGTACTGCTTATTTTCGATATCATATTCAGCATAGTACAGCGCTTCCTTAAAGCTCGGTGCCTGTACAGCCACAGTTCCGGTGTGATTGATGACAAAGCTGGTGCCATCAAAAATAAGATCATCTTGCCCGCCTACCTGATTGAGATAAACCAGATTGACATTGAGCTGCTTAGAGAGTTCAGTCAAAGTCTGAACACGATGCTGAGGCTTACCCACCTCATATGGTGATGCATTAAGCACCAAAACTGTTTCTACATTGAGCTGCGTGAGCTGTTGAACCGTATTGAGCGACCAAATATCTTCACAAATCAAGACACCAAATCTGTGCCCTAAATACTCAAACACAAGGTGTTGATGCCCAGGGTTGAAATAGCGCTTTTCATCAAAAACGCCATAGTTGGGTAAATTATGCTTGTTATAGATTCCGAGCACGACACCATCTTTCATGACAGCGGCAGAATTATAACGATGTCCTTCTTCGGTTTGATGTACAAATCCAAACACCATTACAATGTCTTTTACTTCTTTAAGTTGCTGAAATGCCTGATGCATTCGTTTACCAAGATTTGGACGTAGCAGCAAGTCTTCGGCTGGATAGCCGATGATGGAGAGTTCTGGAAAAATAATTAAATCAGCATGTTGTTTTTTAGATTCATTTGCTTGCTCAATCATTTTTTGAGCATTTGAATCAATATTGCCAATATGCGGTGAAAATTGAGCAAGGGCAATTTTAAAACTTTTCATTCAAACCTAATCCTAGATCGATAGCACAGATATACGCCATTCGTTGCTTTTGTCATTTTCTTTTTACAACGGGGTGACGCATGGGATAACACAAAAAAAGTCAATCGAATTGAAAAACAGTGCAAGACAGATAATATATACTAATCAAAGCTTTTTCTGCGCAAAAATAACAAGAATTATCTATTTTAATCGATTTTTTATTTGTTGTAATTTGGCTGTATCTATAGCCGACATCGATTACACTCAAATTAATCTTCAATCAATAAAAAGATCATGCTACAAAATTTTCTCATCCTCAGAAGACGAAAGCTGACCTCGGGTGAAATATCACTTGCACGCGAAATTTTTAGCTCGCATCTTAATTATGATTCGATCTTTATTTGTGCGCATCGTTTGGTATTGAAGCATTATGCAATCAGTCCGAATGGGCATATTTATTTTAATGTGATCGACTGGTGCGAAGATTTTTCGACGCAGTCGATTGAAAAGCAATCTTGGCTCATTCATGAATTGGTACATGTATGGCAAGTACAGCAGGGCATTAAGCTGATTCGAAAGGCTATTTTTGAGCGCCAGTATCATTATGTGCTTAAGCGCGGTAAAACTTTTTTAGAGTTTGGTGTTGAGCAGCAGGCACAAATGGTTCAAGACTACTTTCTCAAAAAACATCGTCAACAATCTTGTGATGATCTGGCTGCCTGTATTCCGTTTATTGCTTCCCCCCAATAAAAAAGACCGCTAAATGCGGTCTTTTTTATTGGTATAACGCTTAGGCAGCGATCAACGCTGGATGTCGCGTTTGGTTTCGCCAGTATAAAGCTGACGAGGACGACCAATTTTGTACGGAGCACTGTGCATTTCTAACCAGTGGCTGATCCAGCCAACAGTACGTGCAAGTGCAAAGATCACGGTAAACATTTCTGTTGGGATACCAATCGCTTTGAGAATGATACCTGAGTAGAAGTCTACGTTTGGATACAAGTTACGCTTGATGAAGTATTCATCAGACAACGCAATACGCTCAAGTTCCATCGCAAGTTCAAGTTGTGGATCGTTGATGCCAAGCGCAGCAAGAACTTCATCACACGTTTCTTTCATCACTTTCGCGCGTGGATCGAAGTTTTTATACACACGGTGACCAAAGCCCATGAGTTTCACTTCTTTGGTCTTCACTTTTTCCATGAAGCCAGCAACGTTTTCAACTGTACCGATCTCGTCGAGCATCTTCAGAACAGCTTCGTTTGCACCGCCGTGAGCAGGGCCCCAAAGCGCTGAAATACCCGCTGCGATACATGCATATGGATTCGCGCCAGTTGAGCCTGCCAAACGTACAGTTGACGTTGATGCATTTTGCTCATGATCCGCATGAAGCGTGAAAATACGATCCATTGCTTTAGCTAGAATCGGATCTACTTTGTAATCACGATCTGCAGGTGTCGCAAACATCATATGCAGGAAGTTCTCTGCATAGCCCAAGTCATTGCGAGGGTAGATGAAAGGTTGACCCACCGTGTACTTGTAGCTCCATGCTGCAAGCGTCGGAATTTTTGCGATCAAGCGGATAGCAGTAATTTCACGATGATTCACATCTTCGATGTTTAACTGGTTGTGATAGAACGCAGATAAAGCACCAACCACACCAACCATGATTGCCATTGGGTGTGCATCACGACGGAAACCATTAAAGAAACGGCTTACTTGATCGTGAACCATAGTGTGGTTACGCACCTTCGCATCAAATTCTTCTTTTTGCTCTTTGGTTGGGAGTTCACCATTTAAAAGCAAATAACATGTTTCGAGATAATCCGCCTGAGTTGCAAGCTGATCGATTGGGTAGCCGCGGTGTAATAACACACCTTCGTTCCCGTCGATGAAGGTAATCTTCGATTCACAAGAAGCGGTCGCCATGAAACCAGGATCAAACGTAAAATGACCTGCGGCCAATACATCCTTAACGTCGATTACATCTGGGCCTAATGTGCCGCTGTAAATTGGTAATTCAATTTCTTTGCCATCAAGCTTTAGTACGGCTTTCTTGCCAGTTGCTTCAGACATTCAATAGATCTCCTGTCCTGGTGAATGTTGATCTGAATCGAAGTATTAATCTTTTAATGCACGAATCAGACGGGTCAAAAATTGTTACTAAGATTAGTGTGAACTGAAATTTTGTCAATTATACTAATGGATAAAAAAGTAGCGTCACCACAAGTATTTAGTTTAACTGTTAAGGGTTAAAAAAATGAATAAAATCACAGTATCGACGCGCTATGATAAGTCAAATTTATGACGCCGTGCAGAAAAAAATTAGGTCTAAAATCTAAATTGTAAACAAATTTTTAGAGCAATTAATCCATCTGGCTATTGGTAGATTATGCCAACGCATTATGAAAATGGCTTAAAACCCATAACTTACCGAGTATTTACCTCGAATGAGTTAATCGGTTTCATGCTTTAAAACAGATAGGCCAGTATTTCCAAAATTGATTCAACTGGTTAAAAAATAGCTAATTGAACTCATCATTCACCTCAAAATTTGTACTTTTCTGAACGTATAGAGCGGTTAATAAGATTATTTTTGTGTGAATTTAAATCAAATTTGATTGTGTAGCTGAAGTTATTCACAAAGTAAGTAGTTCTTTATAATAGCGATATAAGGCTGCAAAGAATATAAAAGCAGCACGACATTTTATAAAAAAATATAAGCTTTATGATTTAAAGCGGATTTAGAATAAGCTTAAACCTTCAATTGCAATCTGTGTAAGTAAAGAGTTCAGTTGTATTTAATATCTTTGGTCTAATTCTCATATGATGAAGATCATAAAGCCAATTAAAGCTGGTTTTTTTAAAATAGTATATAAAAATAGAGACATACGAGTTTTTAATCTAATTAACGATGATTATGTGATCAATCTGTACAGGTAAATGATTCTTATTTGCTTAATTTTATATGAAAAAGAGGTTTTTCATTGTTTGTAATTTGATTTTTGACGTTTTATAATTCAAGAGTCGTTTATTAAGTAGGCATTTGCTTGCCTTCAATGCCAGCTTTCCTTCGAATTAATTCAAACAAACTCCAGCTGGAGTTTTTACTACAGGATGCCCGCTGTGAAAAGCAACAGACCTGTCAATTTGTCCATGGGTCAGGTGTTAGCGGTAAACTTACGCTCACCCGTGGCTATTGCATCAATCTTACACCGTCTCTCTGGTGTCATCGTATTTCTATTAATTCCCGTTCTATTATGGATTTTGGATAAATCCTTAGCATCACCAGAAGGATTTGAATACGTAAAAACAGTTATCTTCGGAAATATTTTAGTACGATTCATCGTATGGGTATTTGTAGCAGGTTTAATTTATCACTTCATTGCTGGTGTTAAACACTTGCTTGCTGATCTTGGCTTTGCAGAAGAGCTTCAAAGTGGGCGAACTGCCGCTACAGTTGCATTGATCTTATCTGTGATTGGTATCATCGCAGCCTTCGTATGGATTATGTTCTAATGAAAAGTGCTACAGGATTAACAGGTTCAGGTTCTCGCGATTGGTTTGTCCAGCGTATTAGTGCTGTTGTTTTAGCCGTATATACAGTCGTGATCATGGGTTGGATTTTGTTTCATGGTGGCTTTAACTATGAGCAATGGTCTGGCTTCATGATGACTTTACCAATGAAGATTTTGTCTTTGTTGGCTGTATTGTCATTGGCAGCACACGCTTGGATTGGTATGTGGCAAGTATTTACTGACTATGTAACGACTCGTCAAATGGGTCCTTCAGCTTCAGGTTTACGTCTGGTTCTAACAACGGCTGTCATTATTGCCGTGTT
This sequence comes from Acinetobacter sp. 243_ASPC, assembly GCF_001054715.1. Lineage (NCBI taxonomy): Bacteria > Pseudomonadati > Pseudomonadota > Gammaproteobacteria > Moraxellales > Moraxellaceae > Acinetobacter > Acinetobacter sp. 243_ASPC. The sequence continues at coordinate 7,879 of NZ_JVOR01000107.1, forward strand.
TGTATTTGTAATCTGGGGTATCCAGATTTTCTGGGCGAATTGATAGGAAGACATCATGGGCGCGATAAACCCTAAAGAAGATTATTCAAATATCCAAAACCTCACCTTTGATGCTGTCATCGTTGGTGGTGGTGGTTCTGGTATGCGTGCAGCGTATCAACTTGCACAAGCGGGTTTAAAAGTTGCTGTTTTAACTAAAGTATTCCCAACACGTTCGCACACGGTTGCCGCGCAAGGTGGTATCGGTGCATCGTTAGGCAACATGCAAGAAGATAACTGGCACTATCACTTTTACGACACCGTAAAAGGCTCTGACTGGTTAGGTGATCAAGACGCGATCGAATATATGACGCGTGAAGCACCTAAAGTAGTGTACGAGCTTGAACACATGGGTATGCCGTTTGACCGTAACGAAGATGGAACGATTTATCAGCGTCCATTTGGTGGTCACTCTGCAAACTATGGTGCAAAAGCAGTACCACGTGCCTGTGCAGCCGCTGACCGTACAGGTCATGCGCTTTTACATACGTTGTATCAAAGCAACGTAAAAATGGGCACACAGTTCTTTGTTGAATGGATTGCGCTTGACCTGATCCGTAACAATGAAGGTGATGTACTTGGTGTAACCGCTTACGATCAAGAAACAGGTAATATTGCCGTATTTCAAGCCAAAGCAACTTTGTTTGCTACGGGTGGTGCAGGCCGAGTTTACCGTGCATCAACCAACGCTTACATTAATACAGGCGATGGTCTGGGTATGGCAGCGCGTGCAGGTATTCCATTACAAGATATGGAATTCTGGCAATTTCACCCAACGGGTGTTGCCGGAGCTGGCGTACTGTTGACAGAAGGTTGTCGTGGTGAAGGTGGTATTTTGCGTAACAAGGACGGCGAACCGTTCATGGAGCGCTATGCACCAACATTGAAAGACTTGGCACCGCGTGACTTCGTATCACGTTCAATGGACCAAGAGATCAAAGAAGGGCGTGGCTGTGGCCCTAAAGGCGACTACATTCTTCTTGATATGACGCACTTGGGTGCAGAAACCATCATGAAGCGTTTACCTTCTGTTTTTGAGATTGGTAAAAAGTTTGCAAACGTTGACTGTACCAAAGAGCCAATTCCTGTTGTACCTACAATTCACTACCAAATGGGTGGTATCCCGACCAATATCCATGGTCAGGTTGTGGTGCCGCATGGTGTGGAAGAAGGCGAGTTTACTGCACACTACGACAAAGACACTAAACAATATACCTACCAAGGTACGCGCGATTATGTAAAACCGGTTAAAGGTTTTTATGCAATCGGTGAGTGTTCCTGTGTGTCGGTTCACGGTGCGAACCGTTTGGGAACCAACTCATTGCTTGATTTGGTGGTATTTGGTAAGGCGGCTGGTGAACATATCATTGATTATGTGACCAAGCACCATGGTGATGATTATGCACCATTACCAAATGACGTACTTGAAAACACATTGGCACGTATTCGCAAACTAGATGATTCAACTTCTGGTGAGAATGCACAAGAAATTGCCGATACAATCCGTGACATCGTACAGGATCATGCTGGTGTATTCCGTACTCAAGCTTTGCTTGACAAGGGTGTACAAGAAATCCTTGCGATGGAATCTCGTGTACGTAACATTCATTTGAAAGACAAATCAAGAGTATTTAACACCGCGCGTGTTGAAGCGCTTGAAGTTGAAAACTTGTATGAAGTTGCAAAAGCTACATTAATTTCTGCTGCTGCACGTAAAGAATGTCGTGGTGCGCATACAGTGGTTGACTATGAGTTGGCTCCTGATCACCCAACGTATTCATATGGCCGCCGTGACGATGAATGGATGAAACACACATTGTGGTATTCATCGGATAACCGTCTTGAGTACAAGCCAGTTCGTTTCAATCCGTTAACGGTTGAAGCAATTGAACCTAAACCACGTACATTCTAATCGGGAGACTAAAGATGAGTAGAGGTACTCGTACATTCGAAATCTACCGCTATGATCCTGATAAGGATAAAGCGCCGTACATGCAAACTTTCACGCTCGAGTTAACCGACAAGCACCGTATGTTGCTTGATGCGTTACTTGCACTGAAAGTACAGGATGAAACCTTGACATTCCGCCGTTCATGCCGAGAAGGTATTTGTGGTTCTGACGGTGTGAATATCAATGGTAAAAATGGTCTGGCGTGTTTGTGGAACCTCAACGATTTGCCTGAAAAAATCGTGATTCGTCCTCTACCAGGCTTACCAGTGATTAAGGATTTGGTTGTAGACATGAACCAGTTCTACGATCAATACAACAAGATCCAGCCATTCCTGATTAACAATCAGCCAGCGCCACCAAAAGAGCGTTTACAGTCTCAAGCGGACCGTGAGCATCTTGACGGCCTGTATGAATGTATCTTGTGTGCGTGTTGTTCGACATCATGCCCATCGTTCTGGTGGAACCCAGACAAATTCTTGGGTCCATCTGCGCTACTAAACGCTTATCGCTTTATTATCGATTCGCGTGATACCGCTACTCAAGAACGTTTGGCGCGTTTGGACGACCCATTCTCATTGTTCCGTTGTAAAGGAATCATGAACTGTGTATCTGTTTGCCCGAAAGGTTTGAACCCAACAAAAGCAATTGGTCACATTCGTAACATGCTTCTCGATCAAGCAGGTTAATTCCGTTAAAAAAAGCGCACATATTTATGTGCGCTTTTTTTATTAAAAATAAATGGGACTAATGTCTAAATTGCATCTAAAATGTATATCAAGCACCATAGGTTATCAGCTAAAATAGCCAATGTATTTTGTCAATTTATAAGAGGTATATGTCAAAAAAATCAATTCGTGCAAGCAGAACATGATACGATTTGAAACGAAATTTTATGCCCACAAAGTGCATAATAGGCCATATACACGAAGCACGATTTTTGATTGTGCTTAATTTTTATGTAGAAGAGTTATTTTAGAAAAGCCAAATAGCGGTAAGATTTTGTTTTTCTAAGATGATTTGCAAAAATTGCTCGGCGTCGCCGAGTATACAGATGATAAATGATGCCAATGACGGCGTTGTTTTTCATTGATTATGTCAAGGAAACTTGATGTGGTCATAACGCCCCCTTTGGTCTCAGCGCCAGAATGGGTTTGTAATGCCATTTTACAATTTGGCGTTATCAATCATGGGTCTGTTTAAAAAAGCAACCCGTAATGTTTTTGCAATAGGAAATGGGTCCACAAATGCAAGATGTTGCTGACGCTTTGCGTCTTGACACTGAACTTTCCGCTGATAGCGCAGCGTATATTGAACAGCTTTACGAGCAATACCTGACCTCCCCAACCTCTGTGACAGAGGACTGGCGCCAATACTTCGATAAATTCCCAAAAGGTGATCAACCACACAGCAATGTGCGTGAGCAGTTCTTATTACTTGGACGTAATTCGAGCCGTGTACAAGCAGTTGTACAGAGTTCGGTAAGCAGTGATCATGAGCGTCGTCAGATTGGTGTCTTACAACTCATCGCAGCATATCGTAACCGTGGTCATCAAAAAGCAAAACTCGATCCACTAGGTCTTGCAAAACGCGAAGACGTTCCAGATCTTGATTTATCTGCTCATGGTTTAACGAAGTCTGATCTTGATACGATATTCAATACCAGTAATCTTGCTATTGGTAAAACTGAAGCTACTCTCGGTGAAATGATCGATGCAATGGAAGCCATTTATTGTGGTTCTATTGGTGCAGAATACATGCATATTGTCGACACCAAAGAAAAACGCTGGATTCAACAACGTTTAGAGAGTGCGCGTGGTCAGTTCAATTTTACCAATGACCAGAAAAAAGGACTACTGGAGCGCTTAACTGCTGCGGAAGGCCTTGAAAAGTTTTTGGGTAACAAATACGTCGGCGCTAAGCGCTTTGGTGTAGAAGGTGGTGAAGCCTTCATCCCGATGATGAACGAAATTATTCAGCGTGCAGGCTCTGTGGGCTGTAAAGAAGTTGTGATTGGTATGCCACACCGTGGTCGTCTCAACCTTCTTGTAAATATTATGGGTAAAAACCCAGCTGATCTTTTTGGTGAGTTTGAAGGTAAATCAATTCATAAAAAAGGTTCGGGTGACGTAAAATACCATCAAGGCTTCTCATCAAATGTCATGACGTCAGGTGGCGAAGTACATTTGGCATTGGCATTTAACCCGTCGCATCTTGAAATTGTTGGACCAGTGGTTGAAGGTTCGGTTCGTGCACGCCAAGTTCGTCGTAAAGACATCGGTGGTGATGACGTTCTTCCGGTGATCGTTCACGGTGACGCAGCATTTGCAGGTCAGGGTGTTAACCAAGAAACCTTCCAAATGTCGCAAACTCGCGGTTATACGGTTGGTGGTACGGTTCATATCGTCATCAATAACCAAGTGGGTTTCACCACTTCAGATCCACGCGATGCTCGCTCAACTGAATACTGTACCGATATCGCGAAAATGGTTCAGTCACCAATTTTCCATGTAAATGGTGATGATCCTGAAGCGGTCGCGTTTATTGCACAGTTGGCCCACGATTTCCGTCATACTTTCCGTAAAGACGTTGTAATTGATTTGTTCTGTTACCGTCGTCGCGGCCACAATGAAGCAGATGAGCCATCTGCAACTCAGCCGTTGATGTATCAGGTGATCAATAAAAAGCCAACTACTCGTACGCTTTATGCCGACAAATTGGTACAAGAAAAAGTACTCGATCGTGCAGAAGCGGACAAGCTGATTGAAGACTACCGCGCTGATTTAGAAGCTGGTAATCACGTTGCAAATGCGCTAGTACTTGAGCCAAACACCAAGATGTTTGTCGATTGGAAACCGTATTTGGGCCATGACTATACAGACGTTTGGGATACCACAACCGATATCAATCGCTTAAAAGCGCTTGGTGAGGGAATGCGTAAGCTACCTGAAGGTTTTGTGATGCAACGCCAAGTACAAAAAGTCATTGACGACCGTTTGAAAATGCAAACGGGTGAAATGCCATTGAACTGGGGTGCTGCTGAAACACTGGCCTACGCAACACTGATTGATGAAGGTTACTTGGTTCGTATTACTGGTGAAGATGTTGGCCGTGGTACGTTCTCGCATCGTCATGCGAAATTGCATAACCAAGTCGACGGTTCAACTTATATTCCGCTTTGTCATGTGAAGGAAAATCAGCCACGCTTTGCGTTGTATGATTCTTTGTTGTCTGAAGAGGCCGTTCTTGCATTTGAATATGGCTATGCGACGACTATTCCAAACAGCTTGATCATCTGGGAAGCTCAGTTTGGTGACTTCGCCAACTGTGCGCAAGTTGTGATCGACCAGTTCATCGCATCTGGTGAAACCAAGTGGGAGCGTGTGTGTGGTTTGACCATGTTGCTACCTCATGGCTTTGAAGGTCAGGGGCCAGAGCATTCATCTGCACGTCTTGAGCGCTTCTTGCAGCTTTGTGCAGAAGACAACATGCAAGTGATCACACCAACCACACCAGCGCAGATTTTCCATGCGTTACGTCGTCAGGCAGTTCGTCCAATTCGTAAGCCAATGATTGTAATGTCACCTAAGTCGTTGCTTCGTCATAAACTTGCAACATCAACACTCGATGAGCTTGCGAACGGCACATTCCAAACCGTGATTGATGAAGTTGATCAAATCAATAAAGCAGATGTTACCCGTCTAGTTTTGTGTGGCGGTAAGGTCTACTATGATTTGCTTGAAAAACGTCGTGAGCTTGAGTTAAACAACATTGCGTTGGTTCGTATCGAACAGCTCTATCCGTACCCAGAAAAACGCTTGGAAGAAGTGCTTGCAGCTTATCCAAATGTTAAAGATGTGGTGTGGTGTCAAGAAGAGCCGAAGAACCAAGGTGCTTGGTTGTTTATCGCGCCGCGTCTATATGACGACATCTTGAAATCTGGAAAACAAATCCGCATCAGCTATGCAGGTCGTGAAGCATCGGCTGCACCAGCATGTGGTTCACCATACTTGCACGCAAAACAACAAGCTCAGCTCATTCATGATGCATTAGCAATCGAAGCTGAACAATCAGGAGAGACAAAATAATGGCAACCGAAATTAAAGCACCGGTATTCCCAGAGTCAGTTGCAGACGGAACCATTGCAACTTGGCATAAAAAAGTTGGGGAAGCAGTATCACGTGATGAAGTCATTTGTGATATTGAAACTGATAAAGTTGTTTTAGAAGTGGTTGCTCCAGCTGATGGTCAACTTGTTTCTATCGTGAAAGATGAAGGCGAAACAGTTTTATCTGACGAAGTAATTGCACAGTTCCAAGAAGGTGCAGTTTCTGGCGCCAATGAAACTCAATCAGTTCAAAGCGATTCAAAAGTAGAACAAGCAGCATCTAAAACTGAAGCGGGTGCGGCGCCAGTTGTAGAACGTGCACAACCTGTATCTGATCAAGCACCAGCTGTGCGTAAAGCATTGACTGAAACAGGCATCAGTGCAGCAGATGTTCAAGGTACAGGCCGTGGTGGTCGTATCACTAAAGAAGACGTGACCAATCACCAAGCAAAACCAGCAGCACCTGCTGCTGCACCGCTTAGCGTTGCGGTCGGTGAGCGTATCGAAAAGCGTGTTCCAATGACACGTCTGCGTAAGCGCGTAGCCGAGCGTCTTCTTGCTGCAACTCAAGAAACCGCAATGTTAACTACGTTTAACGAAGTGAACATGAAACCAATCATGGAAATGCGTGCACAGTACAAAGATGCGTTTGAAAAACGTCATGGTGCGCGTCTTGGCTTTATGTCTTTCTTCGTGAAAGCTGCAACTGAAGCATTGAAACGTTATCCAGCTGTAAATGCGTCTATCGATGGCGATGATATTGTTTACCATGGCTATTACGACATCGGCGTTGCTGTTTCTTCTGACCGTGGTCTTGTGGTTCCAGTACTTCGTGATACTGACCGTATGAACTATGCTGAAGTTGAAAACGGTATCCGTGACTATGCTTACAAGGCACGTGATGGCAAATTGGGTATTGAAGACATGACAGGCGGTACATTCACCATTACTAATGGCGGTACGTTCGGTTCATTGCTTTCTACACCAATCTTGAATACACCACAAACTGCAATTTTGGGCATGCATAAGATTCAAGAGCGTCCAATGGCAGTGAATGGTCAGGTTGAAATTTTACCAATGATGTATCTTGCACTTTCTTATGACCACCGTTTAATCGATGGTAAAGAAGCTGTTGGTTTCTTGGTAACCATCAAAGAGCTTCTTGAAGAGCCTGCAAAACTTATCCTTGATCTTTAATTTAGTCCGTATAAACACCCAAGTTGAGTCATTTCGCTTGGGTTCATGGAGATAAAAATGTCTCAACAGTTTGATCTTGTTGTAATTGGCGGTGGACCTGGTGGCTATGAAGCGGCAATTCGTGCTGCTCAGCTTGGCTTTAAAGTTGCGTGTATTGAAAAGCGTATCCATAAAGGCAAGCCATCTTTAGGTGGTACTTGCTTAAACGTGGGCTGTATCCCGTCTAAAGCACTTTTAGACTCAGCGCATCGCTTTGAAGATACCGCACATCACCTAGATGACCACGGTATTACAACAGGTGAAGTCAAAATTGACATCGCAAAAATGTTGGCACGTAAAGATAAAGTTGTCGAAAACTTAACGGGCGGTGTGGCTCAGTTATTAAAAGGCAATGGTATCGAGTGGTTACAAGGGACAGGTAAACTTCTTGCAGGTAAAAAAGTTGAGTTTGTGCCATTTGAAGGCGAAACTCAGGTTTTAGAGCCGAAATACGTGATTCTTGCTTCTGGTTCAGTACCAGTAAACATCCCGGTAGCACCAGTCGATCAAGACTTGATTGTTGACTCAACTGGCGCACTCGAGTTTGCTGAAGTACCTAAGCGTTTAGGTGTGATTGGCGCGGGTGTAATTGGTCTCGAGCTTGGTTCTGTATGGCGTCGTTTGGGGGCTGAAGTTGTTGTGTTTGAAGCATTGGATACATTCCTTCCAATGGCAGATAAGGCACTTGCTAAAGACTTCCAAAAAATCTTGACCAAACAAGGTCTTGATATTCGCATTGGTGCAAAAGTTGCTGCGACTGAAGTAAATGGTCGTGAAGTGACTGTGAAATACAACCAAGGCGGCGAAGACAAAGAACAAGTATTCGACAAGCTTATCGTTTGTGTTGGCCGTAAGCCATATGCAGAAGGTTTGTTGGCTGAAGATGCGGGTATCAAGTTGACTGAACGTGGTTTCATTGAAGTCAACGACCACTGCGCAACATCTCTTGAAGGTGTTTATGCAATTGGTGACCTTGTACGTGGTCCTATGCTTGCGCATAAAGCCATGGAAGAAGGTGTAATGGCGGTTGAACGTATTCACGGTCATGCAGCACAAGTGAACTACGATACAATTATCAGCGTTATTTATACGCATCCTGAAGCAGCTTGGGTTGGCTTAACTGAAGAAGCAGCGAAAGAAAAAGGTCATGACGTTAAAACGGGTCAATTCCCATTTGCAGTCAATGGCCGTGCTTTAGCAGCAGGTGAAGCAGCAGGTTTTGTGAAGTTTGTGGCTGATGCAAAAACCGACCGTTTGTTGGGTATGCACGTGATTGGACCAGGTGCATCTGACATTGTTCACCAAGGTATGATTGCACTTGAGTTTGTTTCTTCTGTAGAAGATTTACAATTAATGACATTTGGTCATCCAACCTATTCTGAAGTGGTACATGAAGCCGCTTTAGCGGTTGATGGTCGTGCCATTCACGCAATTCAACGCAAACGTAAGTAAGATTGAAAAGAGCGGTTTAGACCGCTCTTTTTTGTTTAAGATGGTTGTTTATATTTGAATAATCATCTAAAAATAAGTACAAATGAAATTGAAAAAATGATCTGTATTTACTGAGACGGATGTTTAAGTACAGGTTAGTTATAACAAGGGCAAAAGTCGTAAAAAGGTAACTAAATGAATTTACATGAGTATCAAGCCAAAACATTGTTGAAAAAATATGGCGTGTCAGTCCAAGAAGGAATTTTGGCACGAAATGCAGAAGAAGCAGTTGCTGCATTTGAACAATTAGGTGGCAAGTTTGCCGTGATGAAAGCCCAAGTACATGCGGGTGGCCGCGGTAAAGCTGGTGGTGTAAAGGTAGTTAAATCGAAAGAAGAAGCTGCAGACTACGCCAACCAATTGATTGGTACGAATCTTGTAACGTATCAAACCGATGCCAACGGCCAGCCGGTCAACAGTGTCTTGATCTGCGAAGATGTGTATCCCGTTGAACGTGAGCTATACCTAGGTGCTGTGGTGGATCGTTCAAGCCGTCGCGTAACTTTTATGGCTTCAACCGAAGGTGGTGTTGAAATCGAGAAAGTAGCTGAAGAAACGCCAGAAAAAATTATTAAAGTCGAAGTAGATCCACTTGTAGGTTTACAACCGTTCCAAGCACGTGAAGTTGCATTTGCATTACAACTTAAAGACAAACAGGTCAGCCAGTTTGTGAAGCTAATGACAGGTGCTTATCAAGCATTTGTAGAAAATGATTTTGCCCTATTTGAAATTAATCCACTCTCAGTTCGTGAAAACGGCGATATCCTTGCGGTCGATGCTAAAATTGGCATCGATTCAAATGCCTTGTATCGTTTGCCAGAGCTTGCAGCAGCACGTGACAAATCACAAGAAAATGAGCGCGAATTAAAAGCGTCTGAGTTTGAACTGAACTATGTCGCACTTGAAGGTAATATTGGCTGTATGGTTAATGGTGCAGGGCTTGCAATGGCCACAATGGACATTATCAAACTGTATGGCGGTCAACCTGCAAACTTCCTTGATGTAGGCGGTGGTGCAACCAAAGAGCGCGTGATTGAAGCCTTTAAGCTCATTTTGGCTGATACCTCTGTTCAAGGTGTCTTAATCAATATCTTTGGTGGAATTGTACGTTGTGACATGATTGCCGAAGCCATTATTGCAGCCGTTCAAGAGGTGAATGTAACCGTTCCTGTCGTAGTTCGCCTAGAAGGCAACAACGCAGAATTGGGTGCAAAAATTCTCGACGAATCGGGTTTAAAACTGACATCTGCCAACGGATTATCGGATGCGGCAGAGAAAATTGTTGCTGCGGTAAAAGGTTAAGGGAGTATAAAAATGAGCGTATTAATTAATAAAGACACAAAAGTATTGGTTCAAGGTTTTACGGGTAAAAACGGCACATTTCATTCAGCCCAAGCGCTAGATTACGGCACGAAAGTCGTGGGTGGGGTAACGCCAGGCAAAGGTGGGACTACTCATCTGGACTTGCCAGTATTTAATACCATGAAAGATGCGGTTCGTGAAACTCATGCTGATGCATCGGTTATTTATGTTCCGGCACCTTTTGTTTTAGACTCCATTGTTGAAGCGGTCGATTCAGGTGTGAGTCTGATTGTTGTGATCACTGAAGGTGTGCCAACCCTAGATATGCTCAAAGCCAAGCGTTACCTTGAAACCTACGGTAATGGTGTGCGTTTAGTTGGACCAAACTGCCCAGGTGTGATTACTCCAGGCGAATGTAAAATCGGAATTATGCCGGGTCATATTCATCAACCGGGTCGTATTGGAATTATTTCTCGTTCGGGTACTTTGACTTATGAGGCTGTGGCGCAAACCACAAAACTCGGTTTAGGTCAGTCTACTTGTATCGGAATCGGGGGGGATCCAATTCCAGGAATGAACCAAATCGATGCGTTGAAACTTTTCCAAGATGACCCAGATACCGATGCGATCATTATGATTGGTGAAATTGGTGGCTCTGCGGAAGAAGAAGCAGCTGAATACATCCAATCGAATGTGAGTAAGCCAGTTGTTGGATATATTGCTGGTGTGACTGCACCAAAAGGCAAACGTATGGGGCATGCAGGCGCAATTATTTCGGGCGGTAAAGGGACAGCAGAAGAGAAATTTGCTGCATTTGAACGTGCAGGCATGGCGTATACGCGTAGCCCGGCCGAACTCGGCTCGACCATGCACAAGGTCCTTAAGGAAAAAGGCTTGGTATAAGTTTTAAGCTTTATCCAATAAAAACCCTTCAGAACATCTGAAGGGTTTTTTATGAACAAATCATTCGATATATCGGGTTTTAAGTTCGTATCTAAAAAGAAAAATTCAATATCTTTCATCAAGTACTAGCTTAGATTAAAAGTCTGATGATGTATGTCCTTGAGTCAAGACTACTGTTGCAAATTTTTAATAAGATCGTTTAATTTGATTTGTTTAGTTATTCTTAAACTCGTTATAAGCTGACGCTGTAATGATAGTAATAAAATTAAAAAAACAGCACCATAAAATGAGACGCAAAAAAAAGCGTAATGATTGGGGTGATCATTACGCAGAACAACGAATCTGTAATAACAGTTTCGGTTAAGGAGAAGAGTTATGAACTTGGGGGAGTGCATAACCTATGAACCTAATATACTCAAGGTCTACTCAGAGTTCATTGGTATTCACGTTAACATGTGTTAAATCACGTTAAATAATCGATCAAAATGTAGGCTTGCTTTCGACCAAAGTCGTACTGTCTCTGAATAAGACAGTACTTCAATAGTATTTCGATCATGATCGATTAGAACTTGAATAAGCCAAGCCCATCTTTTACTTCATCCAGTGTGGCTTGGGTTATGTTCTGACATTTGATTGTACCTTCGTGCAAGATATCCATGATGTAATCTGGATCTTTAGCCAACGCTTCACGACGTTCACGGATAGGTGAAATCAATTCTTTTAAAATACCTTCAAGGCGTTTTTTTACAGTTCCATCACCGAGACCACCACGGCGATAGTGAGCCTTTAAAGCCTCAACTTCTTCTTTGTCTGGATCAAATGCATCTAGATATGCAAATACAATGTTGCCCTCGACCTGACCTGGATCTTCAATGCGTAAGTGATTTGGATCGGTATACATTGCATTGACGGCTTTTTTAATATCTTTATCACTTGCATTTAATACAATGGTATTGCCAAGAGATTTCGACATTTTTGCCTTACCATCAAATCCAGGTAAACGTCCTGTATTTGAAAGTAGGGCTTTACATTCAGGAAGCAAATCTCGACCAATCTGACGATTCACACGGCGTACCAATTCATTGGTCTGTTCAATCATTGGAATTTGGTCTTCACCCACCGGAACGACGGTTGCTTTAAAGGCAGTAATATCGGCTGCCTGTGCCACTGGATAGCATAAAAAACCTGCTGGAATATCACGCTCAAACCCACGCATCTGAATTTCAGATTTAATAGTCGGGTTACGCTCAAGACGTGCAACAGTCACAAAGTTAAGGTACAACATGGTCAGTTCATTCAGTGCTGGCAAGCATGATTGAACACAGATCGTGGTTTTAGTTGGATCGATGCCCACAGCCAAATAATCCAGTGCCACTTCAAGAATATTACGGCGTACTTTGTCTGGATTATCTGCATTGTCTGTTAGGGCTTGAGCGTCTGCTAACAAGATATGCTGATGATGACTATCTTGTAAACCGACACGAGAACGTAAAGAACCGACAAAATGTCCGAGATGCAATTGTCCAGTCGGACGGTCACCTGTCAAAATAATAGGTCGTTGATCAACACTGCTCATTATATAGTCCACTACTAAATGGGTTTATTCAGAGGCTAAGCCGCTGCAATATAAAAGAATGGGGTTATTGTACGGGAAATAAAAATAAATCGTCAGCAATCCACGGTACTTTTCATAAAATAATCCTGTCAATCTATCGGTTAAAATTACAGAAATTCAAAAAAATCGTCTTACAATAGAGAGATAAAAATCAATTCGGATAAAAAATGGCAACTGGCTTACTTGTACTTCTCGATGATATTGCAACGATTTTGGATGATGTTGCCCTCATGAGTAAAATGGCAGCGAAAAAAACCGCTGGCGTATTGGGAGATGATCTGGCGTTAAATGCCCAGCAAGTAACAGGTGTTCGCGCCGAGCGTGAAATACCGGTGGTATGGGGCGTAGCAAAAGGCTCTTTTATTAATAAACTGATTTTGGTGCCACTGGCATTATTAATTTCGGTGGTCGCACCTTGGCTCATTAATCCGTTACTCATGATTGGTGGTTTATTTTTATGTTATGAAGGGATTGAAAAAGTCATTCATAGTTTGTTTTCAAAAAAAGCACACGCTGAAAAACACACAGATCCACAACAACAAAACGATGAAACTGATTTAGCTGCTTTTGAAAAACAAAAAATAAAAGGTGCTATTCGCACCGATTTTATTCTTTCTGCCGAAATTGTGGTGATTTCATTAGGTACTGTTGCCGCAGCAGCATTTATGACCAAAGTTATGGTACTCAGTATTATCGCAATTGTAATGACTGTGGGTGTTTATGGTTTTGTTGCCATGATTGTAAAAATTGATGATTTGGGCTTGTACTGGACCAAGCAAAGTTCGTCTTTTAAACAAAAACTTGGGAATGCGTTGTTGGTATTTGCACCTTGGTTAATGAAAGCCTTGTCTGTGGTTGGAACGATTGCGATGTTTTTAGTGGGAGGTGGCATTATTGCGCATACGATTCCACTGATTCATCACTTTAGCGAAGAAACCAGTGATCATTTAGAAATGATTCCCACAGTTGGGAATATTATTGGTGCGATTACCCCAACGTTGATTAATTTTGGAATAGGTATGCTGGCAGGTTTGATCGTGTTTATGATTGTAACCGTATTTCAAAAAATGAAAGCGAAAGCCGCATAAACGATTGGAGATGATCTATGCGTTGGAAAGGTCGACGAGTCAGTAGCAATGTAGAAGATCGCCGTGGGAGTGGTGGTGCTAAAGTGGGTGGCATCAGTATCGTCGGTTTGGTGGTGGCATTTGTGGCATGGAAATTTTTTGGTGTCGATCCGCAACAAGCCTATCAGGCAACTCAGCAGATAACAGCCGCACAAAGTCAGACGGGTACAGCACCAGAGCAATTATCTGCTGAACAAAAAGAAGCCTCAGATTTTGTAGGAACAATTTTGGCAGATACAGAGGACACTTGGACGCCCATCTTCCAACAGCTGGGGCAAAGCTATGTTGCGCCAAAATTAGTGTTGTTTAATGGCCGCGTTCAATCTGCCTGTGGTACTGCGGAGTCGGCGATGGGGCCTTTTTATTGTCCAAGTGATCAAAAAGTTTATATCGATACACAGTTCTTTAAAGAGATGCGCCAACAAATGGGGATATCAGGCGATAAAAATCAGACTGAACTGAGCAGACAAGATCAGGCAGGCGATTTTGCTCAGGCCTATGTCGTGGCACATGAGGTAGGACATCATATTCAAAATTTATTGGGTATATCCTCTCAGGTACAACGTGCGCAAGCACAGGCTAATCGTACTCAAGCCAATCAACTTTCTGTACGTCTTGAACTACAGGCCGACTGCTTTGCCGGAATATGGGCCAATCGAAATCAAGAACGCACGCAATTTTTAGAGGCTGGAGATGTCGAAGAAGCCATGGATGCAGCACAAAAAATTGGAGATGATTATCTTCAGAAGCGTGCAACAGGGCAGGTGGTCCCTGATAGTTTTACCCATGGTACCAGTCAACAGCGCATGCATTGGTTTGAAACTGGATTAAAAAGTGGTGACTTGAATCAGTGTGATACATTCAATAGTCGTTCAATTTAAAAAAGAAGGTGACACCTTCTTTTTTATTTTTTAAGAAACTGCTTGAAGTTGCGAAGAATTCGGTAACTACAATATAGAGCGATCAAGGCAAAAATACCGACGCCAAAAAGTACATATTTTAAATTGCTCATATCTTGAGCATACAATGACTTGATGTCTTGCTCAGACCAAGTGTAAGAGCTAGGCATATTGGTCTGGGTATCCATATAACGTATTTTCTCAAGATAACTATGTGTACCAAAGGTTTGAAACGTTGCATCCTGAATTACACGTGTCCCAATTTCGTTATAGCGGTCTGTACATAAGGTTGCAAGATAATGTTCGCAATTCAATTTCGCGATATATCCGCGATCTTGTAGCACAATATAAAAAGCTTGATTGGGCTTTTTATTGTTACTTAATAGACGATAAGTATGTGTCGCATCACTTTGAATCTGTGAAATCTGTTTGTGGGTATATTCATCCTCGGCATTCCAGATTTCCTTTGCTTTACTATAAAAGGTTAAGATGAGTGCCGCCGTAATTAAAAAAATACAGGTAGCTGAGACAAGCCGAACAACAGTTTTAATCGATTGATGCATGTGCGAGGACTTCCTTTTAAACGCCATTAAAATAACTGATTTGATTCAATTCACAAAGAAGTTTTCTACCTAATCTTAAGTATTTGATAAAACTAAACATTATGGTTTTTTTGTTAATAAAGTTAATTTTTGGCAATATCCAAAGTAAATTTAAGTAAAATTACAGATCTGTTTATTTATATGATCCATAAGGATATTTATGGGTAGTTTTTTTCTCCTTCAAGTTCTCACGGTTATTTTTGCGCTGTCGATTGCAACCACAATTTTTAATAAGCGTATTTTAAATTTCCCTCAGGCGATTGGTGTGCCGATTGTTTCGGCTGTTTTAGTTTTTATTTTGCAATGGGGAGCCAGCCTGTTAAATGGCAACCAGTTTATTACCATTAATATTCATAATATTGAAAATGCAGTAAAAAGTATTGATTTTTATGATTTCCTAATCAATGGTGTGATTTGTTTTATTTTAACCTCCTCAGCACTCAAATTTAAAATTTCAGATTTGCGCAATCATTGGAAGCCAATCGGTATCTTGGCGACTATTGCGTTGGTGCTCTGTGCTGTCTTGTTCGCAGGTTTATTGTTTGGTTTTCAATACTTGATTGGAAATCCTGTTCCAATTCTGGTTTTACTGTTACTTGGTTCTGCATTGGGAGCAACAGATCCGATTGGTATCAAAGGGGTATTAAGTTCAGTTCGCGCCCCGCATCACCTGATTGTTAAACTTGAAGGTGAGTCACTCTTTAATGACGCCATGTGTATCGCCGTGTTTATGACCCTTTTAAATGTACTTAAAGGGGAGCACTTTAGCTTGGTGGGCACAATCGAAAACTTTCTTTACGAAATCGTGGTCGCTGTGATTATTGGGTGGGCATTTGGTGTCGGAATTTTACGTCTGTTGCGTGGTAAGCACGAGATGGAATCTTTAATTCTGACGACAGCGTTATTGGCAAGTGGTGCCTATTTGGTGTCATTGTTCGCACATGCATCGGCACCGATTGCTTGTGTGATTGGCGGCTTGATTGTTGGAAATAAGTGGAAAGAAATTTTACAAGAACGTGAAATTCGAGAAGTGAACCATTTCTGGCACACCGTAGAAGGCATTATTAACTCATTTTTATTTACTTTGATTGGTCTTGAGCTTTTTATTCTAGATTTAAGTACAAGCATGATCTTGGGTGGAATCTTCGCCTTTATCGCTTTACATATTTCGCGCTTTGTTGCAAATTTTCTCTCGTTTTCTTTTTTCCCGTCATTTAAGCATAAGAGTTACAACGGCAGTCTGGCAATTTTATCGTGGGGTGGTGTTCGAGGTGGAATTTCATTGGCCTTGATTCTTGCGGTCGCCAACGTACCTGAGCTACGAGATTACAGCAGTATTTTAATTGGGTATACCTTTATTAGTGTGCTGATGTCGGGAGTGGTTTGTGGACTTGGTTTACCTGCTGTGATGAATGCATTTTATTATAATCCTAATGAAGAAACTCAAGGATTTAAAGGCTGGTATCAACGTATGTGCCACAAAATGAACCGCAAAGGGTATAAGTATATTGTAGGCGAGGATGCATATGGTAACGAAACGATCACCATTTACGACATGGATAAACTAACCGATCAGAAAGCCGAAGATGGTATTGCGACAGTGCATAACCCCACAAAAGTACAAGAAGCGAAAAGACTGGAGAATCCGAATAATTTTTAAATATATCGAGTATTCATAATTTGATCATTCGATTGTTTAATAGAATTTATGAATAAGTATAGTTTAAATAAAAATATACATCATGTTATTCAATGAGCTAAAAATTGTGATTGAGCTGATTGAACTCGGTTCTTTCACACTTTTTAAATCAATTACTGAGTCTAAAGTGGTTGCCCAAGTTTTCTATAAGATTCTTATATCAGAGATTTGTATCAAAATTGTTCGATAGTGAAATTTTTTTTATAAAAAATATATATAAATCAATTAATTAAAATAAAAAATTTACTATAAGGTAAATATAAGCATAATTTATGTGAAACAGTTATCACTTTTTTTTGTTTTTTGAGCTGTTTTTGTATTTATTTTTTTCTTTTTTGAATGTTTAATGGTATGGATTACGTGCAAAAATCATAAAAGATGGTTGTTTTGAGTAAGCCATCACGGTGTGGGGAAGCACATTAAAAAATATAAAGCATACGAGAGAGATGAAAGTCATGCCAAACATACAAATTATCGCTAAAGAATCGCATGCCGTATTGGCAGATATCACAGGAAACTCCGCTAAACTCACAGAAGCATCTGTTGTATTGGTTAAGGTTTCAGCAGATGATGTTCAAGAAGTAACCCGTGATGGTACCAGTGCTATCATTAAGCTCAAGAATGGCGAAGTCATCGTTATTGACGACTTTTTCAGTACGGAAGGTCCTACAGACAATAGCCTAGTTTTTCAAGATGATTCTAATAAACTGATCTGGGTACAATTCACAGATGCACAAGGCGCCCTGCTTGAAAATGTGGCGTATCAACCAATCGATTCAATCGAGCCTTTATTATATGGTCACAGTGAAACAAGTCCATGGGCATGGGCAGCCGTTCCAGTAACTGCAGGTGGTATCTTGTGGTGGGCGCATAATCGAGATAGTGATAACGATAACAATAACCCGCCTGTGGTTAACCCGCCTGCAACACCTACCACTCCAGCAACTGTCTTTGACGATAAACAACCAATCACTGGCAATGTAAGCAACGGTAGCTCCACGAATGATGCATCTCCTTTAATTAGTGGTACAGGCACAGCTGGCACGACAATTACGGTATATGACGGCAATACTGTTTTGGGTACTACCACCGTAGGTTCAGACGGTAAATGGTCATTTACACCAACCACACCATTAACCGATGGCACGCATAGCATTACTTATACAGTTAAAGATGCGGCGGGAAATGAAAGTGGTAAGAGCCCAGCAATTGACTTTACCGTGGATACCATCGCACCAGATACGCCAACAACTGCTCCAAATGCTACAGATGATGTTGCACCTGTCATTGGCCCAATTACTGCTGGCAGTTCGACCAATGACAATACCCCAACATTAACGGGTACAGGCACTGCGGGCGATATCATTACCGTTTATGATGGCGCTACCAAACTGGGTACAGCCACAGTGGGTTCAGATGGGAAATGGTCATTTACACCATCACCTGCGCTAGCAGATGGCTCACACAGTATTTCTTACACAGCAACAGATAAAGCGGGAAATGAAAGCGGTAAGAGTCCAGCAATTGACTTTACCGTAGATACCATCCCGCCATTGGCAAATGCAGTCACGGTGCTGGATCTGTACGATGATGTGGGCGCGATTCAGGGCACCATCAGCAACAGTCCAGATAGTCTGACCGATGACACCCGTCCGGCATATTCAGGAACGGCAGATGCCTCGGTAGCGATCGTGAAAGTCTACGACAATGGCGCATACCTAGGCAGTGCGACCGTGGGTACAGATGGCAAATGGAGCTTCACGCCAAGTACACCGATTGGTGCAGGACCGCACAGTTTCACCGCCAGTGGTGTGGATGCAGCAGGTAACGAAGGACCGCAAAGCGCGGCATGGCAATTCAAGGTGGTGGGTGCAGCCCCATCGGCGCCATCCATTCAGAGCGTGACAGATAATCAGGGTGATGTGACAGGAGATCTGCAGAAGAACCAGACCACAGATGACCGCACGCCGACCATCAGTGGTACCGGGCAAGTGGGTGCGGTGGTGACGGTATATGTTGACGGCACGGCAGTGGGTTCAACCACAGTGGCTTCAGACGGGACCTGGAGTGTGACCACGACGGATCTAGGTGCAGACGGCACCAAGAACCTGATTGCGAAACAGACCGATGGTGCAGGCCAGTCGAGCCCGGATTCAGGTGCTTATCCAATCGTACTGGATACCACAGCGCCAG
>NZ_JVOR01000108.1:0-5394 GCF_001054715.1 Acinetobacter sp. 243_ASPC
CCTCTTATTTTTCAAGTCAATTGCTTATCCGCGATTCGGGTTAATTTAAATTTTTCATTTATAAAGAATTCTAACTTTATAAAAGCAATAAAAAATCAGAAATTAGAAAAAGAAATTATTAAGTTAAGTAAATTAACCAAGAATAGATTTGAATTATTATTGTGGGTAAGACATTGCTTAATGTATTTTCATAAGTTCGAGATTACCCATTCTAAGCAAATAGAACTAAATATGATCAATGAGATTGAAGATGGATTAGAGATTAGTTTCAGGAATGAGATTTTTTGGATACCTAAAATTAATAATTTTTTTGATATTAGCCAAGAATCAACATAGATACATTATCGAGAGGTCTTGCTAGATACAAGAAGATTTGAGAACTTTATCAAAAAATTAATTACTAGTTATTGATAGGGAGTAGAATCTTTCTATCCCCGAAATCAAGCCTACTTATCCATATTTATTTTGGATAAGACGTTTGTATTAGTCTTAAATTTTGCTGATTATTTTCCTTACTTAAATTTTGTGGTTCCTCTTTCTTATCTGCATGATGGGCATGTGAAAGTGAGCTCTCGTCTGAGTGGTCATGATCCGAAACTTCCCTCAGCTCACTGTCATCAAGCGCATGCATATGTTTAGCTGATGCTGGTTCTGCCCAACTCACAGTATTTACAACAAGAGATATAATTACGATACAGTTAACTTTCATCCATGAAGTCATTGCTTGGCTACTCCTATTACTCAATACCGACTACTGTTGTAATATACCCAGTCATTAGAAGAATTGATAAACCTAGTGACATTTCAAATAAAATGGCATAACCCAATTGTTTTGCAAATTTTGGATCCTGTAAACGAGGAGTAAAATACCATTTATTAAAGGCAGCCAATAATAAAATACTTAAAACAAATATTATTTTAATAATGAATCCATGCCCATAAGGAGTATTCAGTAAAATATTGAAATCTTTAATGAGTAATAGAGCAATACTGGCACCACATGCAAGTAATATTCCTACCACAAAAGCAGCAATTCTTCCAAACAGATGCATGCGTTCTTTCAAGGGAAGACCAGTAATTTTTTTACTTGTTCTCCATAAAGGATAAAGTGATCCCATCCATAAAGACATTACAAGTACATGGATTGATAATAAAAATTGTGCGAATAAAGGTAAATTTGTAACATGACCAAGTTGAGAAAAACTAAAAACAATAGGTGTTAAAAGTATGAGAAATATTACTCCTTCAATTTTTGAAACCTGAGTAGTTCCTTTACTAAGTTTTATGATCATCAATAGAAGTAGAAGA
Source organism: Acinetobacter sp. 243_ASPC (assembly GCF_001054715.1). Classification (NCBI taxonomy): domain Bacteria; kingdom Pseudomonadati; phylum Pseudomonadota; class Gammaproteobacteria; order Moraxellales; family Moraxellaceae; genus Acinetobacter; species Acinetobacter sp. 243_ASPC. The sequence continues at coordinate 1,309 of NZ_JVOR01000108.1, forward strand.
GCAAAACTAATTGATCGAATAATATGAACGTGCCCTGTGGGAGTATTTATTAAAATGTTTATGTAGTTGCTATCCCACATGCCAGAAAGACCTGTATTGGCAAAACTTCCAATGAGAAGGAAGAAGCTAAGAATACTGGATATTAAACCCAATCCTGCACCAATAGTTATGTACTTCAGAATAGTCTGTTTAATTTCTACATAACGACCAAGTAAGAAATAACAGAAAGCGCCACCAACAACAAATGCAATACCTAAATATAAAACGATTTTAGCCAGCCATGTTGCGTATATCCAAGTTTCAGGAAGCATATTTTTCTCCATCGTTATAGCAACATGCCAGCAAATTGCTGGCATGTTTACTAATTTCGTTTTTCTTTTATTTTGCTGCTTTAAGCGTGAAATTATATTCGCCATTCATGTTATGGCCATCTGCACCCATTGTGATCCATACCACGGTATATTTACCTTTCTTAAGTTTAGGTACGGCCACTTCAAATGACTTTTTCATATCATGAGTTATTTTATAATTTAATGGGATATCCTTACGTTGGGCATCAAGCAATTTGACGTTCATTAACATAACCTCTTCACCAAAATTTAAAGTTATGTTTTGGGGTTGACTTGCTACAGAAGCATTAATAGCAGGTGTTGCACTTTCAAGTTTTACATGTGCAAACGCACTTGAAGCAGCTACAACCATAGTTGCACCAACTAATACATTGCGTAGAACTGATACTTTATTTTGGAAAATTTTCATTTCATCATCCTTCTAAAACTGATACATAGCTAAGTAATGACCCGTTGACGTTCATGAATAGATTGAGTTGGTCATCACTCTTCGTATGCTTATTATTCAAGACAGATAGAAACGTCTTGATGACTCCAAAATTACATTTTTGTCATTTTTAAAATTGAAAACACACAAGTGTTACACTGACTTTATTGAAAATAATGGTCACTAAATGACCGGATAACGAAAAATTAGTTTAATCCTAATGAGCTCTTTATTTTGAGAATTAATATGAAGGAGGTTCTATGGACCATCATCATGAAGATAAGAATACCGGCAATAGACTTATTGACCCTGTCTGTGGAATGGCCGTAACGCAGGCTTCTAAATTCTATGAAAAAATTGACAGTAAAACGTTTTACTTTTGCAGTGAAAAATGCAAGTTAAAGTTTGAAAATGATCCTTTATTTTATATTAATGAAGAGGGTAAATCTTCTCCAACTAAAAAATCAATGAATAGAGCTGAAGTAGATTTAAATGAAATTACTAATTCAGCTCATGTAAATACTTCCACAATTTATACATGTCCCATGCATCCGGAGATTCGACAGAATCAACCTGGAAACTGTCCAATTTGTGGTATGACATTAGAGCCTTTACTTCCAAATTTAGATGAGGCTGATGAAAATCCTGAACTCAAGGACTTTAAAAGAAGATTTTGGTACACGTTACCTTTGACCGTTATCGTAATAACATTGGCGATGTTTGGTCATAAATTAAACTGGTTTGAAATTAAAGTACAAACTTGGATTGAACTTCTTCTTACCTTGCCAATAGTTTTTTGGGCGGGATGGCCATTTTTTGTTAGATGTTGGCAATCAATTTTAAATCGTAGTCCGAATATGTGGACTTTAATTGGGATTGGGACCGGTGCAGCATTTATATACAGTCTCGTTGGAACTTTGGCACCGCAAGTATTCCCTGACTCTTTTATATCTATGGGACGTGTTGCAGTATATTTTGAAGCTACTGACGCTATCATTTCACTAACATTGTTAGGTCAAGTGCTTGAGTTAAAAGCTCGCTCGCAAACTTCGGCCGCGATTAAATCTTTGCTTGGGTTGGCGCCGAAAACTGCCAGAAAAGTAAATGACGATGGTAGAGAAGAAGATATTCCTCTTTCCCATGTACACGTTGGAGATTTGCTTAGAGTACGACCAGGTGAAAAGGTACCTGTTGATGGAATAGTTACTGAAGGTTCAAGTTCTATTGATGAGTCGATGTTAACTGGAGAACCCGTACCAGTTACAAAACGTGTGGGAGACCAGGTGATTGGCGCAACTATGAATATGAATGGTTCATTAGTGATGCGTTCAGAAAAGGTTGGGTCATCAACTGTACTCTCTCAGATCGTACAAATGGTGTCGCAAGCTCAACGTTCTAAAGCTCCAATGCAAAGAATGGCAGATCAGGTAGCAGGATGGTTTGTTATGGTGGTTATTGGTATTTCTATACTTACATTTTTGGGTTGGGGAATATTCGGACCAGAGCCGAGTTGGGTTTATGGACTAATCAATGCTGTCGCAGTTTTAATTATTGCTTGCCCATGTGCTTTAGGATTAGCGACGCCTATGTCAATCATGGTGGCAACCGGTCGTGGTGCATCAAATGGTGTACTTTTTCGTGATGCTGCAGCTATAGAAAATTTACGGAAGATTGATACGTTAATTATTGATAAGACAGGTACTTTAACAGAAGGTAAGCCATCCTTTGATAAGGTTATTGCTGTTTCAGGGTATGAAGAAAATGAAATTCTTCGATTAGCTGCCAGTTTAGATCAAGGTAGTGAACATCCTTTAGCCGATGCAATTGTACGTGCTGCCCGGGAAAGAGATCTTGCACTAACGAAACCGACATCTTTTGAGTCAGGGTCTGGTATTGGCGTTAAGGGTGAGTTAAATGGACATCAGTTATCTCTAGGTAATACCGCATTAATGGAACAACTTGGTATATCTGTTGATGCATTTATCAATGATGCTGAGAAGTTAAGAGCTGAAGGTGCAAGTGTTATGAGAGGTGGATCAGGAAATTTGAACAACACTTATAAGTGATATTTTGCTCCCCAAATGATGTTATAAACATCAATATATGGAGTATTTTATGGCACGTAGACCAAGAAGAAATCATTCAAATGATTTTAAAGCTAAGGTAGCACTTGCTGCGATTAAAGCAGAAAAAACACTTGCTGAATTGAGTGCTGAATTTGATGTTCATCAAAACCAAATTATCGACTGGAAAAATCAACTGATTTCAGCTTCCTCGCAAGCTTTCGATCAATCAAAAGCTCCAACAGAACCACCCATCGATCTAAAAAAACTACATGCAAAAATCGGTGAGCAGGCATTAGAAATTGATTTTTTAGAAGGTGTGTTGAAGAAACTGGGCCGCTTCAACCACAAAAGTTAATCGATGACTCACTTCAGATTTCAGTATCTAAGCAAGCTCAGCTGCTGAAAGTCTCCCGTGGTTGTTATTACTATCGCCCAAAACCTGTGAGTGCATCAGATCTGAAGCTGATGCGGTGTATGGATGAGTTACATATGCAATACCCTTTTGCAGGTAGCCGTATGATGCGTGATTTGTTGAATCGTCAAGGACATCATATAGGACGACGTCATACACGTACTTTAATGAAGAAAATGGGCATTAATGCGTTATATTGCAAACCAAATTTAAGCCAGGCTAATCAAGCTCACCGCAAATATCCATATCTGCTCAAAGGATTGGCTATTCAGCGCAGTAATCAAGTGTGGTCTACGGATATAACGTATATCCCTATGGCAAAAGGCTTTGTTTATTTATGTGCTGTGATTGATTGGCATAGCCGCAAGGTACTAGCGCATAGAGTATCGATTAGTATGGAGGTTACATTTTGCATAGAAACATTAAATGAAGCTATTGAAAAATATGGTCGACCTGAAATATTTAATACAGACCAAGGCAGTCAGTTTACCAGTGATGCATTTATTGATGTATTGAAATCAAATGGCATTCAAATCAGTATGGATGGTAAAGGTCGATGGGTTGATAATGTGATGGTTGAACGATTATGGCGGAGCGTTAAATATGAAGAGGTGTATCTCAAAGCTTATAGCAGTGTCACAGATGCGAAAAAGCAATTGAGTGCATATTTTGAGTTTTATAATCTGAAACGACCTCATTCGAGTCTAGACAAAATGACACCAAATGAGTTTTACTATGATCAGCTACCCCAACAAAACAAGGTGGCTTAACTAGAGCGGAATATCACTTATAAATACGCTTTTAGTTGTTCAAACATGTGGGACCACCTCT
>NZ_JVOR01000109.1:0-1039 GCF_001054715.1 Acinetobacter sp. 243_ASPC
ATCAATGAATAAATTTAATCGCTTATAACATGTCATTTAACTTTTTTATTTAAGACAAACGGTTTAGGTGAGTCAGAGGCGCATCTTACAGCGGTTGCACTATTTGGGTTAATAGTATTGAAAGCATTGTCATCCTTATCAAATTTAGGATTAGGTTCCATGCCATATCTATAAATTGTTGTTACACTACCGCCAATTTTTAGATCTAAAACACCAGCCTCCTGATAAGTGCTTCGAACCGATTTGAGTGTCCCTGTCGCTGGGCCTTGAGGGTTTTTTTCTGGTGAATGCTTATAATACTGAGGATCAAACCAATCCGACATCCATTCATAGCTATCAGTTGCTAAATCATAAAAGCCGAGTGGCGTAGGATTGAATTTTCCTAAAATTGGAATCGGAACGCCATCTAAATCATAAGACTTACTTACTTGATCACGTTGTTCATCACTCCATACATTTTGTCCTGGTTCATATTCACCATTATCCGTTGGATAGATGACATATTGTCCACGGTTTCTGGCAGCATATTCCCATTGCGCTTCGGTCGGCAGCGTCATTGGTATCCCCACTTGTTGGCCTAGCCATTGACAGTAATCGTGTGCTTGTTGCCAGCTCACACCTGCGGGTGCATTCGGAACGCGTAACTTTTTGGAAATTTCTTCCATTGCAATTTTTTTCTGCCCAGTCGCTTCAGTATAAATATCAAAGTCATCAAAGGTAGTCTTATACGCATTTAAACTAAAACTATCGAGAGTGACTTTATGTAGAGGCATCGCTGCATAAAGGCCAGTGATGGGTAATTTATCTTTACGTGTGACGTAGCCAAAATCACCCATCATAAAGCTTCCACCCTCAACAAAAATCATATTCTTTTTTGTTTTATCAACGAGTTTTTGAATTTTTTGTTGTAATTCGGCTGAAGGCTGAGCTGCTTTAGTGGAGGTTTCTGTCGATTTTGCACAGGCACTTAAAGCAAGAGTTGAAAATAAAAAAATTACAAGATTTTGTTTCATCATCTTTTTATAAGTCATAACGTTAC
>NZ_JVOR01000110.1:0-81208 GCF_001054715.1 Acinetobacter sp. 243_ASPC
GTTAAGGGGGCTTTTTTATGCCTAAAATAAGTGGAAAAATGCATGTAAAAATCAGCTTTGTAATCCAGAAACTCTCTATTTTTTAACGCTTTTGTCATGTCGTTGACAAGTTTTTAGTCCAAACTTTGAGCTCAAATTAAAAATTAGAGCGACAACATGTTAAAAAAAGTCTTTTGGTGCATGAGTTTGATTGCACTGAGTGGGTGTAATGACCATGATCATGATGATTTGGCAGCTTCTCCAAATACCAGTGTTCAAGAACCTAAAATTTTATTGATTGGACATCGCGGTGCCAGTGCATTGCGTCCTGAACATACGCTTGCTTCATATCAAAAAGCCATTGATGATGGCGCTGACTTTATTGAACCAGATTTGGTTTCTACCAAAGATGGGGTATTGGTTGCACGTCATGAAAATGAAATCAGCGGCACGACTAATGTGGCGACCCTACCTGAATTTGCTAATCGAAAAACCACTAAAGTGATCGATGGTGTATCAATAACCGGTTGGTTTACTGAAGATTTCACCTTAAAGGAATTGCAGCAGCTCAAAGCGCGCGAACGTATTCCACAGTATCGCCCTGCCAATACACAGTTCAATGATTTGTACAGCATGCCGACTTTAGATGAAATTATTGATCTGGCCAATCAGCATTATAAAAAAACAGGCAAAGTGATTGGTTTATATATTGAAACCAAGCATCCGACTTACTTTAAGACGTTAAATTTATCTCTTGAAGATCCTCTTCTCAAGACTTTAGCAAAGTATGAGTATTCGCAAAAAATCGCACCGATATATTTACAGTCTTTTGAAGTTGAAAATTTAAAATATCTTAAACAGCAGTTGGCCGCACTGAAAAGTGTGCAACGTGCACAATTGATTCAACTCTATGATTCATCTTCGAGTCAACCTGCCGATGCCGTCGCAAAGGGAGCGAAAACCACTTATGCCGACATGGCAACGGCTCAGGGTTTAAAAGATGTCTCCCAATATGCCAATGGTGTAGGCCCAGCGAAATCCTATATCTTTAAAAATACCGATATGACACAAACCACAGCCTTTGTAACCGATGCGCATTTGGCTGGACTAAAAGTGCATCCTTATACCTTTCGTCCTGAAAATAATTTCTTACCACAATCCTTACGATGCAGTGCGCGCTTAGATGAGCGATGTGCATCCGGATCGATCAAGGAAATGAAGCTTTATTTTCAAGCTGGCGTAGATGGTATTTTTACGGACGACCCTGCTATTGGCCGACAAGCCATTACAGAATATACAGCAGTCCAGTCAAAATAATGATGTTAAAAGCGAACTATGTGTAGCTCAATATAACAATACAATCGTTTTATTTAGTGTAAATAACCAGAGAGAAGGGAGCTGAAACCCGCTCTGGTTCTTTATCACACTGGTTTAGGTAGATTGAACATCAAGATTTCATACCGTTGAAGTCAAAACTTCACATTCAGCTGATTTAATGAGCTAAATTTTAATTCAAGATCTCATTTCATGAAAAATAAAACGGTATTGGCGATGCTGTGTGGCGCATTGATGGGTTTAGCTGGATGTAACGATGAGCATGATGCATCCCAGCCCAGCTTGAATGATTCGATCAGTCAACCGACCTTGGTGGCCTTTGCTAAACTTCCTGTAGACACCTATGCCAGCGGGCCAGATTCGGGCAAGGCCGTAAAAGGTGCCAATGGTATTTATCCGCCTTTTAAAGGACAGCCTGTACAAGGGTTTTCCGCAGCCTTAAAAAACAAAGATGGCAGCTATATGGTTATGGCGGATAACGGTTTCGGGACGCAAGATAATTCTGCCGATTTTCTACTCAGAATTTATAAACTGAGCCCTGATTTTAAAACCAAAAACCAAGGCTCTGGCACTGTAACGGTACAAAGCTTTATTCAGCTGCGCGATCCAAACAAGCGCGTTCCATTTGATATTGTTAATGGCAATAGTGTTGAACGATTATTGACAGGTGCAGATTTTGATCCAGAATCGATGCAGCGCGCGCCTGATGGAACGTATTGGATCGGTGATGAGTTTGGTCCATATTTACTGCATTTTTCAGCAGAAGGGGTGTTGCTAGATGCACCTATTGCATTACCTCATCCTTTAAATCCAGCGCAAGAATTACGCTCGCCTCAAAATCAGTGGAATAAAGCTCAAATCAATTATGTCGAACCATTGGTTCAGCAAAGTGGCGGCTTTGAAGGCATGGCCATTTCACCTGATGGGCAGTATTTGTATCCATTGATCGAAAAACCGATCAAATCTTTGCATGACAGCGAGCGCCATCTGTTGATTTCACAATTTGATCTCAAGAAAAAAGCTTATACGGGTCAGTATTACTGGTTTGCACTGGATAGCAAAGCCACCAATATCGGTGACTTTCAACTGTTTAATGACAAACAAGGTATTATTATCGAGCGCGATGCCACCCAGAATAATTTAGGTGGTTATAAAAAATTGATCCGCATTCAACTTAATGCGTCGGGCCAACTGGTTAATCGTGAGGATTTAGTCGATCTAATGCAGATTGCTAATCCTGATTTATTGTATGCCACTGCACGAAACGGTGATCTCGGCACGGGACAAAATTTTGCGTTTCCGTTTGAAACCATTGAAGATATTGTGATTGAAAATGGCAATACACTTACCGTCATTAATGACAATAATTTTCCGGGATCATTTGGTCGCAATGCCAAACTTGCCGATGATAATGAAATCATTCAGATCAAACTACCCAAAGCACTGTTTTAAATACAGAGTCAGTATCGAGAAGAATCGTATGTTGCCACGCGAGTTGGCAACATAATTGAAAACTGTCTAAACTTTATACAATTTAATTGTTATGTCATTGTTTCCACAATTTTTATAATTCTGAAAAGTGAAGGGTATTCATGTTAAAATGCTCGGCTTTCATCTTTGATGTTATCCCATCACTTCAGCAAGCCGAGAATCGCAAGCTATGTCTACAGCCTATACCATGCAGACCGCGCCAAAAGCGCTGTTTGATTACGACAAATATTGGGCGTCGTGTTTTGAACCTGCGCCATTTTTGCCGATGTCACGCGAGGAAATGGACCAACTTGGCTGGGATGCCTGCGATTTTATTTTGGTCTGTGGCGATGCCTATATCGACCATCCGTCATTTGTATCGGGTGTGATCGGTCGTGTACTCGAAGCACAAGGGTTTCGTGTCGGGATTATCGCACAACCCGATTGGACCAATGTCGAGAGCTTTCGTGTTTTGGGTAAGCCGACCATTGCTTGGGGCGTGACTGCCGGTAATATGGATTCGATGATCAACCGTTATACGGCAGATCGAAAAATCCGCTCGGATGATGCTTATTCACCGGATAATGCGCCGAATAAGCGTCCAGATCGTGCGGCAACGGTGTACTGTCAGCGCTGCCGTGAAGCCTTTCCGGATGTTCCGGTTTTACTTGGCGGAATTGAAGGAAGCTTACGTCGTATCGCGCATTATGATTACTGGTCGGACAAAGTTCGTCGCTCCATTCTCATGGACTCTAAAGCCGATTTACTGATGTATGGGAATGGCGAACGTGCAGTGATTGAAGTGATGCACCGTTTGGCAAAAGGTGAAAAAGTTCATGACATCAATGATGTGCGTGGTACTGCATTTATTATCAATAAACACAATAAAGCTGCGAAAGCAAAATTTGTTGAGATTGCCAGTAACGATGTTGACACCATTGGCCGTGTCGATCCGATTATCAACCCTTATGTGATGACGGAAGATATCGACGGCTGTGAAGTCGAAAAAGAAAAAGGCAATTCACTGGCCAAGTATCAGAATTTTCAAAAAGAAATTGTTGCGAATCCGATTATTCGTGAAGGTGATCAACTCGACCCAGATACGCAAATTGTGCAGCTCCAGCCTGCTGCATCGAAAGCAATCAAGCATAAATTGCCGCCACGTGAACTGGCCGTAATTCGTCTGCCTTCTTTTGAAGAAGTCGCCAACGATCAGGTGCTGTATGCGCATGCCAACCGTATCTTGCATTTAGAAACCAATCCGGGGAATGCCCGTGCCTTGGTGCAACGTCATGGCGAGCGTGATGTGTGGATTAATCCACCGCCAATTCCGCTTACTACGGAAGAAATGGATTATGTGTTTGACTTGCCGTATGCTCGCTTACCGCATCCATCTTATGGAAATGCACGTTTTCCAGCGTTTGATATGATCAAATTTTCGGTCAATATCATGCGTGGCTGCTTTGGTGGTTGTACCTTCTGTTCGATTACTGAGCATGAGGGACGGATTATCCAGAACCGTTCTGAAGACTCGATCTTACGTGAAATTGAAAAAATTCGGGATACTGCGCCGCAGTTTACCGGGATCATTTCGGATTTGGGTGGCCCAACGGCAAACATGTACCGTTTGCATTGTAAAGATCCAGAAATTGAAAAGAACTGCCGTAAACCGTCGTGTGTTTATCCGGGCGTTTGTCAGAATTTGCATACTGATCATGCACCTTTGGTACAGTTATACCGTAAAGCCCGCCAGATCAAGGGCGTGAAAAAAATTCTGATTGGATCAGGCCTGCGTTATGACTTGGCAGTTTTGAACCCTGAATACGTCAAAGAATTGGTACAGCATCATGTGGGCGGTTACTTAAAAATTGCGCCAGAGCATACCGAGCAAGGGCCTTTATCAAAAATGATGAAGCCGGGCATCGGAACCTATGACCGCTTTAAGCAAATGTTTGAGCGCTTTAGTAAAGAAGCAGGCAAAGAACAATACCTGATTCCGTATTTTATTGCGGCGCATCCGGGTACTTCGGATTACGACATGATGCATTTGGCAATCTGGCTGAAGAAAAATGGTTTCCGTGCCGATCAGGTGCAGACTTTCTATCCATCGCCAATGGCCACCGCCACCACCATGTACTATTCGGGCAAAAACCCGTTGGCCAAAGTGGCACGCTATACTGAAAATGTCGATATCGTTAAAGGTGAAAAACGTCGTCGTTTGCATAAAGCATTCTTGCGTTACCATGATCCAAATAACTGGCCAATGCTGCGTGAAGCATTAAAAGAAATGGGCCGTGCCGACTTGATTGGTAACTCTAAGCAGCATTTGATTCCAACCTATCAGCCGAAGGGCACAGAAGGTGAATACAAATCAGCGCGTAAGAAAAACTCGACTGCAGCAGGTGATTCGGTTAAACGAAGTGCTCAGCAACCTGCCTCTCAAGGCCAGAAGCGACCGCAAAAAGGTCAAATCCTGACGCAGCACACGGGCTTGCCTCCACGTGAAACCAAAGATCGGCAGTCATCCGATTCGAAGTCACAGCGCTCCAAGCCACGCAGTAAGTCACACCGATAAGATCTATAAAAAAGCGCTTCCTGAGAGAGGCGCTTTTTTATCCGGCTCAAGTCGCAAAACTTATACATAAAAAAAGGAAGATATTCCCATTGCACTTTGGCCCAGCAATTGATCATGTCATAGATGTAACCGTAAGCGTTAACTGATTTGAAGATAACAGTTTTTATGAGATGAATTAAAGTGAGATATGCCACGCATCACATGAAAGTGATTCAAACATTGGCCTGATAAAGCAGCATTTGTCCGAAGGTCGTACTTGCCAAAGGCAGGAGAACACTTTAAGTTAAACACATGCGATGGAAGCGTTTGACCATGATGATAAAAAATTGGGTCAAGATTTAAAATTCGGCTGTAAACCGAAACTATAAAAATAGATAAAAGGAATGAGATACATGTATTGGTTCTTGATTGTGGGTATTTTTGCCCTGTTTGTTTTTGCCAGTCTGAAGGGGCTACAGCGGAAACAAAAAAATGACAGTGTACTGAAACAGCGTGCCGTATTTAGTGCGCATGAACAACTATTTTTCAATCGTCTTAAAGAGGCATTGCCAGAACTGACCGTCTTGGCTCGAGTGTCTTTCGATGCCCTGATCACCACGAAATTACCGCGGACACGTTATAAATACCAAAATATGGTGGCCGACTTTGTGATTTTAGATCATCAGTATCATGTGTTGGCGGTGATTGATTTTTCCGACCCTTTGCACGTCCGCCGCACTCAGCACGACAGTTATAAAGAGCAACTGCTGCAATCGGCAGGTTATCGGATTTTACATTACACGCAAGTGCCACAATTGGCAGCACTGCGTCGCGATGTGTATCCAGCTAAGGCAGCAAATGAAATGAGCTATGTGATGACCAGTGAACCCAGTGAACGACTGGTCAAATACAGCATCTTTGCAAAAAGCTGATTAAGGCTTAACGGCAGTCACGGTCATTTCGACCAATACGTCAGGATGATACATTTTGGCTTCTACACACGTGCGAGGTAGGGCTTGCATGTCTGCACACCAAGCATCCCAGACAGCGTTCATTGCAGCATAGTCGCGCTCAATATCTTTTAAGAAAATCATCACAGAGAGAATATGGCGCTTGTCTGTACCTGCATCTGCCAAAAAGCGATCGATAATATCCAGCGTTTGCTGGGTTTGACCTGTGATATCAAGATTCGTATCGCTAGCCAACTGACCTGCAAGATGAACCAAATTTCCAGCAATCGCGATTTCTGAGAAGCGCTTTTCGACGTGCAATCGTTGTACGGTCATTTATTTTCCTGTATGGGGATAACCAGAAGAAAGATCTGCCGATTGTACTTGTGCTTTCATTCGTGCTGCAACACACGCAGTTAATAAACATCCCAAGGTTAAATAAAATGCCACATAGTGCCAATGCCCGTTGCCCAGCGTAATCAATCCCGTTGCGATGAATGGGGTGAATCCGCCCCCTACAATACTGGCGACCTGATAGCCTACACCTGCACCGCTATAACGATATGAGGCGCCAAAGAGCTCGGTAAAAATAGGCTGATGAACACTGACCACCATATCGTGTGAAAGATTGGCCAGCAAAATCGCGAAAATCACGATCCAGAGCGTAGAGCCACTTTCAAGTGCCAAAAAGAAAGGAAATGCACAGATCGCCCCGATTAAACCGCCTATCACACACATCCGGCGACGGCCAAAGCGGTCGGAAATATGTGCGAAAAAGGGAATGGTCAGACAGCTAATCGCACCGACCATCAAGCCAATATTTAGAAATAAGCTTGAAGACATCCCTAGATTTTTAGTGGAGTAGTTGAGCGCGAAGGTTGTGACCAAATACATGGTCAGTAGCTCGGCCAAACGCAGTGCAATAATATAAAAGAACGCTTTAGGATTTTGACGCACCGCTTCAAATAGCGGAATTTTGGTTGTTTGGGTCTTGGTTTTTGCAACTTCTTGAATAAATTCTTGTGATTCTTCTTGTCCGCCGCGAACCCATAAGGCACAGAGAACCAAGATCACACTGGCGATAAAGGGAATACGCCATGCCCAGTCGGCAAAAGCCTCTTGTCCAAATACATAAATAATACCCGAAACACTACCAGTGGCGAGCATTAAGCCGACGCCATATCCGATTTGAACACCACTGCTGTAAAATGCCTTTCGATCCTGCGGTGCATTTTCAACAGCCATCAAGGCTGCGCCACCCCATTCACCACCAACAGCAAAACCTTGAATTGCACGTAGTAGCACCAGAAGAACGGGTGCCCACCAGCCGATGGCCTCAAAGTTGGGTAATAATCCAATTAGTACTGTGGCCGTGCCCATCAGGAAAACGGTTAAAAACAGCATTTTTTTACGCCCGATGCGGTCGCCAAAATGGCCAAACACCACACCACCTAACGGACGAAACAAGAAACCCACCCCAAACGTTGCAAAAGCAGCGAGGGTACCCATTGCAGGGCTAATACTTGGAAAAAATTGCTGATTGAAAATCAGTGCGGCAACAATGCCATACAATAAGAAATCATACCAATCGACAACGGCACCGATAAAACTACTCAGAGCGGCTTTGCGTGCGCGTTTTTCGTGGGAAGAAGAAGATGCTAGATTTGAAGCCATTGATACTTGAGAATCCCATGCGTTCAGAACGGATGCCCTGCAACATTCGGATTTGGTCGTCACGCCAATCGCAGGACATAATGTATAGGGTAAAGGTGTCCCGTATACATTGCAGCAGATACATGGGTAAATGCATTTGCGAGCCTAAGAGTACTCCAAAATAGCCAGAAAGTGAAACAACTTTTCAAAGACCGTTTTATTTTTTTGATCAAATTTGACTGCTTACCAAAATGAAAGCTGTGAATCGCTCTCACGAGGTCCAAGCTGATACACGCCCACTCCAATCAGGCGATATTGTGCAGCGGGCTGTAGCTGCATTTCGGTCAATAACACACCCAGAGCATGCTGAAATTCTTCAAGCGACGCCAAGGCGCGTTTAAAGCTTTTACTGTGCTGGAAGATCTGAAAATCTGGTGTTTTGAGTTTGATACTGATACCACGTGCCTGTAATTGTTTGTGTTGCAACGATAGCCAGACTTTTTCAGCCAATAGTCGCCAGTAGATGTCACATTCACTGAGGTACAAATTTTGATCGAAGGTGGTTTCCTTGGAAATTTGCTGGCGCACACGCTCGCTTTGAACCACACGATGGTCTATTCCCTGCGCATACAGGTACAGTTGCTTGCCATATTTTCCAAAATGACGAATCAGTACGGCTTCATCGATATGCTGTAAATCACCCAGTGTTTCGAGTTTTAATTGCTGTAATTTGGCTTGGGTGACGCGACCAACGCCTGGAATTTTTTTTAGTGGTAGATCGCGAATAAAGTCCATAACCTGATGGGGTTTGATCACACATAAGCCATTCGGTTTATTCCAGTCAGATGCGATTTTGGCCAAAAACTTATTCGGTGCGACACCGGCAGATGCAGTGAGATGCGTCAGATTCCAGATATCCTGACGAATATGAATGGCGACATCGGTGGCGCTGGGCAATTGCTTGAGATTTTCGGTTACATCCAGATAGGCTTCATCTAGGGAAAGGGGTTCGATGAGCGAAGTATATTGCTGAAAAACATGATGAATCTGTTGTGAAACCGCTCGATACTTTTCAAAGTTTGGCTCAATCACGATCAGATCTGGACAGAGTTTACGAGCCTGACCCATTGGCATGGCCGAGCGTAATCCGTAACGTCGTGCAGGATACGAGGCTGCGGCAATTACTGCGCGCGGATGATGTGAGGAAATCACCACGGGCAAGTGTTGCAGCTCTGGTCGCTCACGCAGTTCTACCGACGCATAAAAGGCATCCATATCGATGTGAATAATTTTTCGCATGCTGGTCTGCCTACTGCTTTACGGTAGGCGCGACAAAATCACGCCATTCTTTTAAGGAGCCTGCATAGACATTCAGATCGACTGGTTTTTCAATGCCCTTGATTTTGCCTTTGCGGCTGTATTGCCAGAACACCCATTCACGCTGGTCTTTAAGCTCGGGCTTTTGATCATACTCGCGAATCCATAGTGGCGTTTCTTTAAAATGTCCCATCAGCACAATATGATAAAAACGGGTTGAGACATAAAAAATTGGCTGTTTACCGTAGTGGGCCTTAAGCCGATCGTGCATGATCTGGATTTCCTTTAGCAACTGTTCTTGCGTATATGTATCGATGCAAGCCGTGTCATACTCAAGGTCAATCACTGGTGGAAGTGCGTCTGCTTTAGTGGGGACAGTTTTAATAAAATTCTCTGCTTGTACCGTACCGTCTCGGCAAAGCCGGTAAAAATGATAGGCCCCAACATGCAGCCGTTGTTCACGCGCTTTTAACCAATAATCTTGAAATTTGGGATCTTGGTAATCGCCACCTTCAGTGGCTTTTAAATAAACAAAACGAAATTGATCAGCGGGAATTTTGGACCAGTTGATCTCACCTTGATGGTGTGAGACATCAAACCCTTTTACCGGATAATCTTGTGCAGAAGCTTTCTGATTATAAAAAAAACCAAAATAGAGCAAGATCAACAACAGCACAGAAAAACCCAGCCCTAACCAGTGAGCTGGAGAAATAGATTTAAAAATATGACGTGATTTCATGCGTGTATCTTGGCTCGATCCTCTGCTTCATCATAACCAGAAGTTAAACGCTGTACCATGTCGAATCGTTAAACTGGCGTATTACGCGGAATTTTAGAAAAAATCACTGCGGTAATAATATTAATACAGCCAAGGCAGATTAAGGTTGCATGAAAGGTACGGGTCATGTCTTGTGTACCAAACTGCTGACTGAAAATATTGACCAGTGTACCTGCCAAGGCTACGCCGATACTCATAGATAGCATCATGATCATCGATAAAAAGCTATTGCCGCTACTGGCATGTTGCTGGGATAAGTCTTTGAGCGTAAGCGTATTCATTGAAACAAACTGAATCGAATTGAGCGTGCCGAACACAAAAAAGTGAATGGCACGCAGCCATTCAGGTGTTTCTGCCGTGGTCAGAGAAAAGCTTGCGATGCAGCTTCCGACCAATAACGTATTGATGATCAATACACGTCGATACCCAAGACGCTGAATAATTGGGCGCACAATCGGTTTTGAAAACAATGAACCCAAAACCAGCGGAATCATCATCAGACCAGTATAAAAAGGTTCAAAACCAAACGCCACCTGTAACATCAAAGGCAGTACAAAGGGGACGGCATTACCGCCAAAACGGGCAAAGAAGTTCCCTAAAATACCAATGGCGTAAATTTTGTTATGAAAGAGTGTGCTACGAAATAACGCGTTCTCATGCATATGTGCATGGTAAGCATAGATGAATGCCGAGCCAATGCCAGCGCCAAGTAAACTGAGGCTGACCCATTGCGGATATTCTTTGCTGGCGAGTTGTTCGATTCCTAAAGATAAACCGACCATCGCCACGAGCAGTAAGATAAAACCACTTAAATCAAAAGATTTAACGGTTTTTTCCTTAATGTTTGGCATGGCCTTGAGGGTGATTAAAAGCCCCAAAAGCCCCATGGGAATATTAATTAAAAATACCCAGTGCCACGTGGTGACCTCAACCAGCCATCCGCCGAGTGTCGGTCCGATTAAAGGACCAACCAATCCAGCCAGACTCATCAGGCTCATGGCGGATAAAAACTGTGTCCGTGGAATCAGTTTTAGCATCGCCAATCGGCCTACCGGCAATAATAATGCCCCACCAATCCCTTGAATGATCCGGAAAACAATCAGCTCATTTAAGCTTTGCGACAGACCACAGCCCAGTGAGGCCAGTGTAAAAATAATAATGGCCGCAAAATACGTATTACGTACACCAAAACGATCGGCCAGCCAGCCACTGAGCGGAATACACGCAGCAACAGATAACACATAGCCGACCACCACACCATGCATGCGAAGTGGATCTTCATGGAGACTGCGAGCCATGGCGGGAAGGGCTGTGTTGACAATGGTGGTGTCAAGCGCCTGCATAAAAAAACCAATCGAAACCAACAAAACCAGAAGTTTGTATTCGGGCTGTAAGCGTTGATGCGTTGGGGTGGCATTCATGAGATGAAGAATTGCAAAGAAGTCAGGTGAAAATTAGCATGAAATGCAAGACACGCCTATAGTCTTACTGCAAGCCATGTATTGCGTAATGGTAGTTAGCCATCAAGCAACACATGCCGCAAAGCGCTTATGCCATAAAACGGTGAGGTGAATTGAGATTTTTAACAGCGCCATAAATTTCGTCAAAAGTGTCGCAGACAATTAGTTTGGCACGATGTTGGGGAGGAAGAAAACCTTCTGCAACTGCATGATCGAGCTGTGCGATCAGGGCGTCGTAGAAGCCATTCACATTAAATAAAATCATGGGCTTTTGATGTTGATTGAGTTGCCCCCAAGTGGCAATTTCTAGAATTTCTTCAAAGGTACCCAGTCCGCCCGGAAGGGCAACAAAAGCACCGGCACGCTCGGCCATCATGGCTTTACGTTCATGCATGGTTTGCACCACATGTAATTCAGTCAGTTTAGAGTGGGCGACTTCATAATCCAGCATAAATTCTGGAATCACACCGACGACCTCTCCGCCGTGTTCAAGGACGGTATCTGCCACCTGGCCCATTAGACCAATGCTGGCACCACCGTAGACAATACCAAATCCGTGTTCTGCAATACCTTGTGCCAGTTCAATGGCAGTTTCTTTGTAAATGGGTTTATTTCCGACGCGTGATCCGCAGTAAAGGGCAATGAGGGGTTGGCTTGTTTTGGCTGTGCTGTTTAACTCTAAGGTCATTTCTACTACGCTATTCATCTTTTCATTTTTACCTTATCACGTTATTGCATTGCTTAATATTAAGCAAGAACTATGACAAATTATCGCGGGCTCACAAAAACCCGACACGATCGCAAAATGACCATGTAATTGCCCGCAACAGGTAACAATATCCGTTCAATAAAAATGGTGAATTTCCAACTGATCTTGCCTATACTGAAAAACGGTTTAACAACATATATATGAACATGGGTAGTGGTTGTCGTCGCTTTGACGCTTTCGTTTTTTTCAGCAATTTTTATCATTCATCTTGTCTGGCAAAATCTGCCATTTGGCCTGACTATATCCATCCAATGTTGACGTTTGGGGAGAAGCATCAATGATTTTTGAATGGATGTCTGATCCTTCTGCATGGGTGGGTCTGGCCACGCTGGTTGTGCTCGAAATTGTACTGGGTATCGATAACCTGGTTTTTATTGCCATTCTTGCAGAAAAACTTCCGCCAGAGCAGCGTAATACTGCCCGAATTGTCGGGCTGATTCTGGCTTTGGGCATGCGCCTGATCCTGCTGGCTTCAATTGCCTGGGTCGTTACCCTTACCGCACCCTTATTTCATATTTTCGACCATCCTTTTTCCGGCCGAGATCTTATTCTGCTCTTTGGTGGGGTGTTTTTGCTGTTTAAAGGCACCATGGAATTGCATGAGCGCTTGGAAGGCAAGCAGTTTCAGAAAGAGGAAAACCCAGTTCACGCGACGTTCTGGATGGTGATTGTGCAGATTGTGGTGCTGGATGCCGTCTTCTCGCTTGACAGCGTGATTACTGCGGTTGGTATGGTCAAGCATTTATCGGTGATGATGATTGCCGTCATTATTGCAGTAGGAATTATGCTGTGGGCGTCTAAGCCGCTCATGGATTTTGTCAACAAACATCCAACTGTGGTGATCTTGTGTCTGTCATTCTTGATGATGATCGGGTTCTCTTTGGTGGTTGAAGGCTTCGGTTTCCATATTCCAAAAGGTTACTTATATGCCGCGATCGGCTTTGCAGTACTGATTGAAATGATGAACCAGACCATGCGCCGTAATCAGGAAAAGCTGGTCACAACCACAGATCTACGTTATCGCACCGCTTCGGCCGTCATGAAAATGCTTGGCGGTAAAGCAGCCAGCACCAGTAATGACACTCAGCAGCAAGAAAACGAAAATGTATTGGCTACACAAGCCTTTGCCGACGAAATGTTCGATGAAGAAAACAGCGCGTATCATAGCGTGATGGTACAAGGTGTATTGGGGTTGTCAGAGCGTCCGGTGAAGTCGGTGATGACGCCGCGCCCGGAAATCGAGTGGATCGATCTGGATGTCGAGCCTGCTTTACTCAAAGAACGTCTGCTCTCGATGACACATTCGCGCCTGATCGCAGCCCGAGGTGAACTCGACAACATTGAAGGTATTTGCCTAACACATAAAGTATTAAACGAATATGTGGAAACGGGTGTACTGAATTTTAGCCATCACGTACGTGAGCCAATGATTGTGCATGAAAATGCACAGGTACTGATGGTGATGGAACAGTTACGCCAAGCACCTTTACAAATGGCCATCGTACTCAACGAATACGGTTCGATTGAAGGTATTGTGACGCCGATCGATATCTTGGAGGCGATTGCAGGGGAGTTCCCTGACGAAGATGAGCTGGAAGCCGCAGCAGAAAGTCTAGATGATGGATCATTGATTCTTGAAGGTTCAACCGATATTCGCCATATATCTTTACTGTTAAACCGCGATCTGGTGGATGAAACGGAACAATACTCGACGCTTTCGGGTTATTTGTTGTTTCATTTGGGGCGTTTGCCAGAAAACGGACAAAAGGTTGCTGCCGATGGCTATATTTTTGAAGTGGTGACCATGGACGGACACAAAATTGAAAAAGTGCATATCGTGGCAGATCCTGCGCATCATTCTAGTAACGATTAAATCCGCTTCATTCCCTAAAGCATAGCCCGTTATCGGGCTATTTTTATCCAGAGAATTGTCATGACTTCAATACAGGCATGTCCATGTGGGCAGGGTGCTTACATGAGTTGTTGCGCTCCATTACACCAAGGGCAGCAACACGCAAGCAGTGCAGAGCAGCTCATGCGCTCGCGCTATAGTGCATTTGCATTACAACAGATTGATTATCTGATTCAGACCACCGCCTTGGGGCAGCAGTCTTATTTAGACCGTGACGCGATTGCAGACTGGAGTCAGCGCAATACATGGCTTCAACTTGAGGTGATTCATCATCTTGCCAAACTTGACAAATGCCATGCGCAGGTCGAGTTTAAAGCGCATTATCATGATGGTCAGCAGGCTCAGGTGCATCATGAAATCTCGCATTTTGTGTATTATGCTGAGCGCTGGTATTTTCTTGATCCAACACTCGATATGCCCATCACAATGAAACAACCATGTGTATGTGGCTCGCAGAAAAAATTTAAACAATGTTGTGCCAAATTTCTATAACTGACTTAGAATAACCGCCATCTCTTAGCCTGAGCGGATGAAGGCGATGTTACTGACGATTATTTATATTGTTGCAATTACCGCAGAAGCCATGACTGGTGCGCTTTCTGCTGGTCGGCGTAGTATGGATTGGTTCGGTGTCATCCTGATTGCCTGTGTGACTGCATTAGGGGGAGGCTCGGTGCGAGATGTCTTGCTGGGCCATTATCCGCTCACATGGGTGAAGCATCCTGAGTATTTGGTACTGACCTGCTGTGCTGCCTTGGTTACCATTTTAATTGCCAAATGGATGCGCCATCTGCGCAATATTTTCCTGCTGTTAGATGCCTTGGGCCTGATTGGCTTTACTATTATTGGCTGTCAGATTGCCCTACAAATGGGGCATGGCTTTGTGGTATCGGCTGTGGCGGGTGTCTTAACGGGTGTTTCGGGTGGTATTTTGCGTGACATTTTATGTAATGACGTACCGCTGGTATTCCGCCGTGAGTTATATGCCAGTATTTCGTTTGTGGCCGTAATTTGTTATTGGCTATGCCTGCAAATTGGGATGTCACTTGAGCTAACGGTGATCTTTACGCTGATTTTTGGTTTTGTACTGCGTGTGATTGCGATTTATTTTGGACTGGAAATGCCCAAATTTATTTATCAGGACGACGACGCTGACTCCGCTTCATCGACCGACAAGCATTAACCATAGCATTTGGCACATCGTGCCCACGTGTGCCTATCTTGATCTAGAACTTACTGTCATCAGTAAATTACACTCAGAATAATGTGATTAATATCACAATAAAAATTAATTTTTAAAACTTCAGCATTCCTCTTGTTAACATCGGTATACTTAAAAGCAACAAGAAGTGACACAAATAAAGTTACTGGTTTCTTCCCCTGATGTCTCGCATCGCGACTGATTGAGTTTGGATCATGGATTTAGTATCACGAATAGAAAATTTGCCGATTGGAAAGTTCCACTATACTTTGTTATGGGTGGTCGGATTAGGCTGGATGTTTGATGCACTAGATACCGGCATCATTGCATTTATCCTAACCACTTTGGTCAAGGACTGGGCACTAACGCCAGCCGAAAGTGGCTGGATTGTAAGCATTGGCTTTATCGGAATGGCGATTGGTGCAGTCTGCTCTGGTGGATTGGCGGATCGTTTTGGCCGAAAAACCATGTTTGCAACCACATTGTTGATCTATAGTCTGGCCACTGCGGCCTGCGCTTTTGCACCCAATCTGACATGGTTATTGGTATTTCGTTTTATTGTGGGAGTCGGTTTGGGGGGACAGCTTCCGGTTGCGGTGACTTTAGTTAGTGAATATATTCCCTCGCATGTGCGTGGGCGATTTATTGTATTGCTGGAAAGTTTCTGGGGCTTGGGTTGGTTGGTCGCGGCACTGGTTTCATATTTCGTTATTCCAAAATTTGGCTGGCAAATTGCCTTTTTAATGGGTGGACTTCCAGCACTCTATGTTTATGTGATTATTAAAAAAATTCCAGAATCCATTCCTTACCTGATCAATCGCGGACGCATTGATGAAGCCCATGAGCTGGTACAAGAGATCGAACGCCAAGCTGGCGTACCTGTGATTGAGCATTTGGTGGTGAGACCCGTGGCCGAAAAGCAGCGTGTTTCGTTTAAGCAGCTTTGGTCGGGCGCCTTTGCCCGGCGAAGTTTGATGCTTTGGCTGATCTGGTTTGGGATCGTGTTTTCATACTATGGCATTTTTACTTGGTTACCGAGCCTGTTGGTTAAGCAAGGCTATACCGTGGTGCAATCTTTTGAATATGTGCTGATTATGATTTTGGCGCAGTTACCGGGCTATGTGTGTGCGGCATGGTTGATTGAGCGCCTAGGCCGTAAGGCAACGCTTGCCAGTTTTATCACGGCCTGTGCCATCTCGGCCTATCTGTTTGGTCAAGCCGATAGCATGTTCAGTGTGATGGTCTGGGGCTGTTTAATGTCTTTTTTCAATTTGGGCGCTTGGGGCGTTTTGTATACCTATACGCCTGAGCAATATCCAGCCAATATTCGTGCCTTTGGTGCTGGCTGGGCATCTGCGATTGGCCGCATTGGCGGTATTGCGGCGCCTATTGTGGTCACACATATGATGGTTGGACACGACGGATTTCATCAAGTCTTTATGATGTTCACGCTGGTATTGCTGGCTGTGGCTTTGGTGATTGTGGTGCTCGGTGAAGAGACACAAGGAAAAACACTGGAGTCAATTGGACTTTAATCATAAAAGCATTGCTTTCATTTAGAAAACTGGCTAGTTTTACATCATAAGACATAATTTGACGCACTGCTTGGAGACATACCCTTGTGTCTCCAAGACTGGCGACATAGGATAACAAACAAGACAAAACTATTATTTAGGATGATTCGTTGTTATGACCAGCCTTGCGCATCATGCGACTGAGAACCGTTCCGTTGCCGAGTTTACCGAACAAGCATATCTGAACTATGCCATGTACGTGATTATGGATCGTGCATTGCCCCACATCAGTGATGGTCTAAAACCTGTACAGCGTCGTATTGTGTACGCCATGAGCGAACTGGGCTTAAAATCGACCGGGAAACCCAAAAAATCGGCCCGTACCGTAGGGGATGTACTGGGTAAGTATCATCCGCATGGTGACTCTGCCTGCTATGAAGCCATGGTGTTGATGGCTCAGCCATTTAGCTATCGTTATCCGCTGGTCGAAGGTCAGGGTAACTGGGGCTCACCAGACGATCCGAAATCATTTGCTGCGATGCGATATACCGAAGCCAAACTCTCTGCGTATAGCGAATTGCTACTGAGTGAACTGGGGCAGGGAACGGTCGATTGGCAAGATAACTTTGACGGATCACTCAAAGAACCGATTAACTTGCCAGCGCGTGTTCCCAATATTTTACTCAATGGTACCACAGGCATTGCGGTCGGTATGGCCACCGATATTCCACCGCATAATTTGCGTGAAGTAGTAAAAGGTACGATTGCGCTGATTCGTAATCCTGAACTGTCTGAGCAAAAACTGGCGGAGTTCATTCCGGGGCCAGATTTACCGACCAAAGCAGAAATTATTACGCCAAAAGACGAGCTGCTTAAAATTCAGAGTACCGGTCGTGGCAGTTACCGTGTACGTGCGGTGTACAGTGTCGATAAAAACGAAATTATTATTACCGAGCTGCCATATCAGGTGTCAGGGTCAAAAGTGATCACGCAAATTGCCGATCAAATGCAGGCCAAAAAACTGCCACTGGTCAGTGATGTCCGTGATGAATCAGATCATCGTAACCCGACGCGCCTAGTGATTGTGCTGCGCTCAAATCGTGTAGATGCTGCCGCAGTAATGAGTCATTTATTTGCGACCACCGATCTTGAAAGCAGTTATCGGGTCAATCTCAACATGATTGGTGCCGACGGGCGACCGCAGGTGAAATCGATTCGACGCATCTTGCTTGAATGGATCGACATTCGTAAAGCGACGGTCACTCGCCGTTTACAGTACCATTTAAATAAAATTGAAAAGCGGTTACACATTTTAGCCGGGCTATTGATTGCGTATTTGGATATAGATACCGTGATCAAGATCATTCGTGAAGAAGATCAGCCTAAGCCTGTATTGATGCAGCACTTTAATATCGATGAGATTCAGGCTGAAGCCATTTTAGAACTTAAACTTCGCCATTTGGCCAAGCTTGAGGAGATGGAAATTCGCCGTGAGCAAGATGAGCTGGCTGCACGTGCTGCAATTATTCGTGAACAACTTGAGAATCCTGAATCGTTAAAAACACTGATCATTAATGAATTAAAAGAAGATGCCAAAAAATTTGGTGATGATCGTCGCGCTCCAATTGTTGAGCGTGAAGAAGCGGTACAGATCAAAGAACATGATTTAATTCCAGCGGAAACCGTGACGGTGGTGTTGTCCGAAGCGGGATGGATTCGCGCTGCCAAAGGCGAAGTCGATGCAGAGAACCTCAATTATCGTGCGGGAGATCAGTACCAGAGTCATGCAGTAGGTAAAACCAACCAGCGTGTATATGTGCTGGACGAAACGGGCAGAAGTTATGCATTGGCAATCAATGCATTACCATCGGCACGAGGGCTTGGCGAGCCACTAAGTTCAAAGCTTTCGCCAGCCAATGGCGTGTCGTTTATTCAGGTACTGATCGGTGACGATGACAGCGAGTTGCTGGCTGTCAGTAGCGCAGGATACGGGTTTAAAACGCAAGCCAAACACCTCGATACCAGTGCCAAAGCCGGTAAAGCCTTTTTGAGCCTTCCCGAAAAAGCGACGGCCTTGCCTTTGCTTTCATTGCAGGCCTCTACCCATGTGGCAATTTTGAGTTCGGCGGGCCGATTACTGATTATTGATCTGTCAGAATTACCAACTTTAAATAAAGGCAAGGGTAATAAGTTGATACAACTTGAAGACAAAGAACAAATTTTGTCCATGACATTGCTCAACTTAAATGAAATAATTCAGGTGGATGCGGGTCAACAGCATTTAAAAATAAAAGGTGATGATCTTCAGAAATACATCGGTAAACGTGCATCGAAAGGTCAACTCTTACCACGAGGATATCAAAAAGCAAATAGACTGTTGATTCAGAGATAATGCTCGCATCCGTCATCCCGAATACGTTATATATGCTGATGTAGAGGTATTAGGGATGACATGATCGGGCAACAGCAACTAAAAAAAGCGCGATCATTGAATAACGAGTCGAAATTTAAAAAATTACCGATTGGAGATATTTGGATTATGGAAAGAATTTGGTTCACTGAATACCAGAAAACAGGAATTCCGGAAACAGTTGATTTACCGCCAGAAAATACATCTTTGGTAGATATTTTTGAGCGCAACTTTCAAAAATTTGGCTCACGCGATGCCTTTATTTTTATGGACAAGGCATTAACCTTTAGTGAACTTGATGAGGCCAGTCGCAAATTTGCAACCTATTTGCAAAGTCTGAATTTACCTAAAGGAAGCCGCGTCGCAGTGATGATGCCAAACGTGCTGCAATATCCAATTGTGGCCTTAGGTGTTTTTCGTGCGGGCTTGATTCTGGTCAATGTCAATCCACTATATACCTCACGTGAACTCGAACATCAGTTAAATGACTCTGGTGCCGAAGTTCTGGTGATTATTGAAAATTTTGCCAGCGTTTATCAAAGTATTTTGGGTAAAACGCCAGTTAAGCATGTTGTGATTGCATCTGTAGGCGATATGCTGGGTTTCCTGAAAGGGAACTTGGTCAATTTTGTGCTGCGCAATGTGCGTAAGCAAATTCCTGCTTGGGATATTCCGGGGCATATCAAATTTAATGCAGCCATTAATAAAGTGAGCCCGAGCCATTATAAACGTCCAAATTTAAGCTTAAGCGATACGGCGGTCCTTCAGTACACAGGTGGAACCACAGGCGTGTCGAAAGGGGCTGAGCTGACCCATCGCAATCTTGTGGCCAATATGCTGCAATGTGATGCAATCTTCCAAAGTAAATTTGGGCCGGGCGATAGCCAAAAAGATGACAAGATGTTCTGTGCTTTGCCGCTGTATCACATTTTTGCGTTTATGGTGTGTGCCATGTATGGCATGTATAAGGGTCAGGCCAATATTCTGATTCCAAATCCGCGTGATTTGCCTGCGGTCATTAAAGAACTACATAAATACCAACCTTCGTTTTTTCCAGCGGTAAATACCTTGTTTAATGCGCTGGTACACAATGAAGAATTTAAACAGCTTGATCACAGTAAACTGAAAATTGCGATGGGCGGTGGTATGGCGGTGTTACCGTCGACTGCCGAAGCATGGAAACGTATCACTGGCGTGACCATTATTGAAGGTTATGGGCTGTCTGAAACCTCACCTGTTGCAACGGTCAACCCTCCTGCATCGACTGAGTTTAGTGGAACCATTGGTATTCCGTTACCCCTCACCGATGTCGCGATTCTAGATGATGACGGTAAAGCAGTGGCATTAGGCGAGCAGGGAGAAATCTCGATTCGTGGCCCTCAGGTCATGAAGGCCTATTGGAACCGACCAGATGAAACAGCCAAGGTCATGACCAGTGATGGTTATTTCCGCACTGGTGATATCGGCGTGATGAATGATCGTGGCTATGTCAAAATTGTTGACCGTAAGAAAGACATGATTTTGGTGTCTGGATTTAATGTCTATCCAAGCGAAATTGAAGAAATTATTGCCAAGCATCCAAAAGTACTCGAAGTGGCTGCCATTGGTGTGCCAGATGAAAAATCCGGCGAAGTGCCTAAACTCTTCGTGGTAAAAAAAGATCCGTCTTTAACCACAGAAGAAGTATTAAGTTTTGCCAAAGAAAACTTAACTGGCTACAAACGCCCACGCTATGTGGAGTTTATGGACGAATTACCAAAATCGAATGTCGGCAAAATTTTACGTAAAGACCTACGTAAAACCAATTAAGCATTCAACAGTAAATCGAAAACGCCTGAAAATCAGGCGTTTTTTATTTGGAACTGCTAAGTAACCAACGATCCATATAGGGACGTCCAATACCTGCCAGACCGATAAAAAACAGCATACATCCGAGTTGTAAACGCAAAAAAGACAATTGTAGGGTGCCATAACTGAAATAGTTGTCGACCAGACAATATAGGGCTGCGATCAGCATCCACATCCAGAGCGATAATCGCCAGATACTGACCGCCCACATGGCCAGTGTCAGCATGATAAAAGTGCCCAAGGTCGACTGCCAGTTCAGGTTGGCACAAATGGTACACAGCAAAAAACCCACAATCGGGAGGACGATTTTTAAAATACGATCAACCTTGAGCTGATTCTGGCGCTGTTTTTCCAAAACCTCAAAGATTTCATCTTGATCTGATGTGCTCATCGGCTTTCCTGTTCTGGTTCAGTTATAAAAACACTATATTTAACCGAATTTAGAAACAAAACGCCATGTTATGATAAGGTCATCTAAAAATATGTCTTGAGAAACGATCATGCAGGGGATTAGTGGTATTGTTTACCTGATTTTGGCAGCGTGCTTGTTGCCTTATGTATTTACCATGATTGCCAAACTTGCCGGTGGATTTAAATCCAAAGACAATCAAAATCCACGTGCTTTTTTGGCCAGTACAACAGGCTTGGCTGCGCGTGCCAATGCGGCGCAACAAAACAGTTTTGAAAGTTTGCCTTTGTTTTTGGCTGCTGTACTGATGGCCGAATATATGGTGGTTCAGCAAAGCATCATCATGACCTTTGGCTTGGCTTATCTGGTTTTGCGTGTACTGTATGGTCTGTGTTATTTGGCCAATTGGGCCATGTTGCGTTCGATTATCTGGTTGCTGTCGATGCTGTGTCCGATCTTCTTGCTGATCTTGGTGATTCGTCTGGTTTAAGTGGATTGAGAGCAGGACTAAAGATTTTCTTGATGCAGTTTGTATAATCCACGCAGTTCGCTTCAGAAACCGTTATAATCGACGCGACAAAAATTTGGTTAACCTAAAAGAGTGTTGCTATGAGCTACAACAATATCCCGGCGGGTAAAGACGCGCCAAATGATATTTACGTTATTATTGAAATTCCGGCAAATGCTGCGCCAATCAAATACGAAATTGACAAAGATTCAGATGCATTGTTTGTGGATCGTTTTATGGGAACAGCAATGTTCTACCCAGCGAACTACGGTTATGTACCAAACACCTTGTCTGAAGATGGTGACCCATTAGACGTATTGGTTGTCACACCATATCCAGTTGCCGCAGGTTCAGTAATTCGTTGCCGTCCTGTAGGTAAACTCAATATGGAAGACGACGGTGGTATCGATGCGAAATTAATCGCAGTTCCGCATGAGAAATTGTCACCATTGTACAAAGATGTACAAGAGTACACTGATCTACCAAAACTGTTGATCAATCAAGTTGAACATTTCTTCGCACACTACAAAGATCTAGAGCCAGGCAAATGGGTGAAGATCAGTGGTTGGGAAGGTGCAGACGTTGCGAAAGCAGAAGTGCTTAAAGCGATTGAAGCTGCAAAAAAATAAGATAAAAAAAATCAAACATCATTCAGTTGATGTTTGATTTTTTAAATATCTAAGGCCCTAGCGAGCGAACTGGCTAGGGCTTTTTTATGACTTAAAGGAACTTGATTGGGAAATCAATGAAAATACGCGTTTCGTTGGTATCTCCATAACCATTCGCTCCGACATCGCTTTCACGCAAAATCGAGTAACGTGCACGGATTTTTAAATCCTTGGCAAAACCGCTTTGAACGGTATAGCTCAATTGGTTAAAGAACTCACGCTCGTTGGCATTGTCAATGTTAGTGCCGATCACATCGATATCCCAGCCATAAACAAATGCAGTGGTCCACTTCAAGCCTGGT
The DNA here is from genome assembly GCF_001054715.1 of Acinetobacter sp. 243_ASPC. Lineage (NCBI taxonomy): Bacteria > Pseudomonadati > Pseudomonadota > Gammaproteobacteria > Moraxellales > Moraxellaceae > Acinetobacter > Acinetobacter sp. 243_ASPC. The sequence continues at coordinate 23,038 of NZ_JVOR01000110.1, forward strand.
ACGTTATACGCGCCCAAATCGAGGTTATATTGCAATTGAACTGATTTCTCGCCTTTGCTGTTAAAGTCTGAAAGGTAAGAGTTTGGCAAATAAATACTTTGACCACCGTCTTGGTTGGCACCGTAGTCATAGCCAATACCACCGGTATTTTGCTGGTAAGCACCCATCACTGAGTGTGCACCTTGACTATATGTTGTAGAGAAGGCCCAGATATAGTTATTGAGATCTTCTGTACGTGTATTTGGTCCACCTGAGAAGTAAGTGTCTGCACCTGGCTTAAACTTGGTGCTATAGCCAGCCCATTCGTAACTGAGAGAACTGTCATTTGCCAGTGGTTGCTTATAAGCAGCACTCACGTAATGACGTTCAATTTTATCTTTGATGTCAGCGCCGTAATACGAAGCATTCAACTGATCGTTAAACTTGTATTTTGCACCCCAGACATATGCGCGATCCAAACCGTTTTGGTCAGTTGCAATATGCTCTGGCAATTGGTTCTTGGTAAATTTACCTGCAACAAGCTCAAGATCTTTGATTTCATGGCTGGTAATCAAAGTCCCTTCAAAATACTCTGGCGTGTTACGAGTGGTCATGCTGGCCAAAACAGGTAAATCAAGCACCTGAGTACCGTAGGTTAAGGTGGTATTTGATGCACGTGCTTTTACAAAGCCGCCACCACGTGTCCATTGATCGTATGGATCAACGCGACCGTTGGCATCACGAGCACCATTATTTTTAAGTGCAACCATGCTGTTGCCAGAATGATAATTATCGCCCAACTTAAATGAAAAATCGCCGACTACACCAGCAGCAAAACCAATCGGACCTTGAGTAAAACCAGACTCAAGATTCAGCATCGCCGATTGAACCCAAGAATTTGTATCTTGCAGTCCTTTCTTTTTATCGCGCTGGATAAAACCGTTGCGGAGTAAAACAGAACCCTGAGCACCTTCAACAAATCCTTTTGCATCGCTTTGTTCGCTTGCATATGCTGAAGTAATAAGTACAGCGTTGATCACAACTGCTAACGTAAGCTTTTGTGCTTTTAGCATTGAATACCTCGAGAAGATAAATTGTAATTTTTGTTTCTAAGAAGGCTTAGAAAATCACAAAATTGTATAGATAATCTATAGAAAAGATACATTTTTTATCAACATATTTTTCGCATTGTTTTCCAGTTTTCTACATAATCCTTGCAATTTATATATTTAGTTACATGTAGGTGAGATTATTTTTGCTTAAAAAATACGCATCAAATAATTTTATTGCATATTTTTTGTGCGTAAATGCAGTTTATTGCTTATAAAGTGAGCAATCTTGGTGCATTCAAAATTATTTTGTTACAGCTAATGGATTTAACGCTTTAAATACCGCTCAATTTTTTTTATATCTATCTTGTGAAAAATGCACCATGCTGTGTCCGACTGAACCATAAGTAACAATTTGTACAACGTAAAAAATCGTATAGCCAGATACTCAATTGAAAGCTTTGATTCAGGGTTAAAATAAAAATCAAAAATAACGCCTTGTTTAACTTCAAAAAATCTCTTTTACGAGCCGCATTTTCGCGAGTTTTTTCAAACTTGGCATAGCATTTGCTAAATCTTTATCGATCCAAGTCAAAAAATCAAAAGTCTGTTGGTCATGCCCAACACGGGGGAGAATTACAATGAAAAAATTTGCATATCAAGTCGCAGTTCTAGCCAGCTTGGCAGCAAGTACAACTGCGGTGATGGCAGAAGACAAGCCGACAATGGCAGGTTTTTCGGTATCTGGGAACGTGGCTGCAACAACTGACTATCGCTTTCGCGGGGTAACACAGAGCTCGAATAATCCTGCAATTCAGGGTGGTTTTACTCTTAACCATGAATCTGGTGCTTATCTGACGCTTTGGGGGTCAAGTGTCGATTTCGGTATTAAAGGAAATTCGACTGAAACCGATGCATCGCTCGGTTATGCCAGCTCTTTTATGCTTACACCAGACTATAAAGTCGGCTATGACGTCGGCGTGACTTACTATGGTTATATTGGCGCAAAATCTAACTTTACCAACCCGTACAATAATAAAACCGGTTTGGCCTTCACCGAAGTATATGGCAAATTAATTTTTGCAGATACGCTACTTAAGGGCGACAGCATCACCACCGGAATCAATTACACGCCAGATTACTGGGGTCGTACTGATGATTTCTGGTACTTCAATGTCGGTTATAGCGCACCGATTGCAGACACAGGTTTTACCGGAATTGCATCTTTGGGCTACAACAAATTTAAAAACAAAGAAGCACTGGCCGTGGTGGCAGGTGGTCCGGGTACCGACGACAGTTATCTTGATTACAAATTTGGTGTGCAATACAACATTTTGGGTGTAACGGCTGAATTGGCGGGTGTGGGTACCGACATCAGCACCTCTGGCATGACCGATGCCGGTAAAAAACCGTATGATTTGGGTGCTGTGTTGACCCTATCCAAAACTTTCTAATGGGTTAAATATAAAAAAGACCGCTCTATGCGGTCTTTTTTATTTAGCTCATATCGGTACGATACGATAATGCTTCATTCAAATGGTGCCGCTCAATGAGTGGACTTTGCTCCAAATCTGCGATGGTTCGTGCCACGCGCAGTACCCGATGATAAGCCCGAGCCGATAAATTGAGTTTTTGCTGCGCCAAAGACATAATTTTTTCAGTTGCAGGACTAAGCTGAGCAAATGCTTCAAGCTGTTTTGGTGATAGCGCCTGATTTAAGCATTGCTGGCGTTGGATCTGATAGTGATAAGCCTTTTGCACACGTGCGCGAACACTTGCTGAATCTTCAACAGGCGCCGTATTTTGTAGTTCGTGTGCTTGAAGTGGCGGTACATCAATATGTAAATCGATACGGTCAAGTAACGGGCCAGAAATTCGACCTTGATAACGCTTAATTGCTTCGGGTGTGCATTGACAGCGTTGATCCTGATTAAAGGCATAACCGCACGGACATGGATTCATTGCAGCGATCAATTGAAAATTGGCCGGAAATGAAATTTGACGTGCAGCTCTTGAAATCGTGATGGCTTTGGCTTCTAGCGGCTGCCTTAAAACCTCCAGCACCTTGCGATCAAACTCGGGCAGTTCATCCAAAAAGAGTACGCCCAAATGCGACAGCGTGATTTCGCCGGGCTTTGGGTTTGATCCACCCCCCACCAAGGCGATGGCTGAAGCAGTATGATGCGGTGCTCGAAATGGCCTTAAACCAAATGGATGACGGGTATTTGCAATTGAATAGATGCTGGCCACTTCTAGATTTTCTTGGGCAGACAGTGGTGGCAATATGCTGGGTAAGCGTGACGCCAGCAAAGTTTTACCTGTTCCCGGTGGCCCTCTAAATAAGAGTGAGTGTCCTCCAGCTGCCGCAATTTCAAGAGCGCGGCGAGGACGTAGCTGACCTTTGACATCGGCAAGATCAAAAGGGTAGTGATGTAGATCGTGATCTTGTATCAATACAACCGGATCAAGCGGATGAATCTTTTGAAAGTGATCACAGACCTGTTTTAAATGGCTGGCTGCATAGGCCTGAAACTGTGGTAACTGACCAATTTCAAGACTGTTGTCTTGCGGGGCAATGAGTTGATGTCCTGCCTGCTGACAGGCAATTGCTATGGTCAATGTGCTACTGACGGGACGAAGATGTCCATCGAGAGCCAGTTCGCCTACCAATTCATAACCATCGGTGCAGCCTTCGGGGAGTTGTCCAGATGCGACCAAAATTCCCAAGGCAATGGGAAGGTCTAAACGTGACCCATCTTTGGGCAAATCTGCTGGAGCAAGGTTTATTGTGAGGCGTTTACTGGGAAACTGAAAGCCACTGTTGATAATGGCTGAGCGCACCCGATCTTTACTTTCGCGAACGGCAGCCTCTGGTAAACCAACGATGGTAAGTGATGGAAGCCCTTGACTTAAATGAACTTCTACTTCAATTTGTGGTGCGTGTAACCCTAAGACTCCTCGCGTGAGAATTTTGGCAAAAGACATGATATTATTGTTCCATTATGGTGCTTTTTTTAAATAATTTTAAATCGAAAAAGTGCGCTAAAAAGAGGCTTATTGATTATTTTGGAGGTGCTCTTCAAGTAATGTGATTTGTTCTTGTAATTGAGTAAGACGCATATTGGCCTGTTCGAGCGCGATACGTTGACGTTCGATTTCGTGATGAGACACCAAATCGAGTTTCTCGACAGCTTCGTTTAAAAGCGCACGTAAATTGTGTTCAAGGTCTTTTTTGGGTTGATCCATCTGCTCAAGAATGGCAGCAATAAGCGTCTCAATCATAACGTATACACAATGCTTTATAAGATTTGAGCCCAGTTTAGCATCCCTGCTATTTTGGCTAAAGTCTAGATTATCAAAACAATCTTAATTCATTCAAAAAATTAATCGTTCTTAGAAAAAAGCCGAATTTTTAAGGTCAAAGCTACATCTGAAAGGGCAAATAGGTTATAAAGACAACTCATGCTTTTATTTCTATTTCCCCCAACCTTAGACATATTGGCATGAAAATTGAACATAAAACCTTACTGGTGAAAGAAGCCGAAGGAAAACAAACATGAAGCTCGTAACTGCAATTGTAAAACCATTTAAGCTGGATGATGTGCGTGAGGCCCTTTCCGAAATCGGAGTTCAAGGGATTACTGTCACGGAAGTGAAAGGATTTGGACGTCAAAAAGGCCACACTGAATTGTACCGTGGTGCTGAATATGTCGTTGATTTTCTTCCAAAAGTAAAAATTGAAATTGCGATCAGCGATGAAATGGTAGATGCCGTGATTGAATCAATCACTCGCGTTGCAAGCACAGGAAAAATTGGTGACGGAAAAATCTTTGTAACGAACCTAGAACAAGTGATCCGTATTCGTACAGGCGAAACTGGAGCAGATGCCGTTTAAGTGTTGGCATAAAGTTTGCTGAGTACAAAATAACTCATAAAAATTGAGGTTGGGGGATACGAATGAAAAAAATGCTTTTAGCGCTAAGTCTATCTGGTGCGCTTTTAGGTGGTTCGGCGGCATGGGCAGAGAATGCTGCATCTGCGCCGACAGCCGAAACAACAACCGTTGCTGCAACAACAACACCAGCACCTGTGACTGGTACGGTAGAAGCACCGTCCACCGCATCGACTGAGGCAGCGCCTGCACCAGCAGCAACACCTAAAATGGATTCGGGTGATACCGCGTGGATTCTGATCTCCACAGCTTTGGTTCTTTTGATGACTATTCCGGGCTTGGCACTTTTCTACGGCGGCATGGTGCGTAAGAAAAACGTTTTAAGCACCATGGCACATAGCTTTGTCGCGGCTGCAATTGTGAGTTTGGTTTGGGTTGTTATTGGTTATACCTTGGCCTTTAGTCCGGGTAATGCCTTTGTGGGTGGCCTCGATAAAATCATGCTCTCAGGAATCACCACCACAGCACTCAGTGGCACTATTCCAGAAATTCTGTTTGTTATTTTCCAAATGACCTTTGCAATCATTACGGTTGCCATTATTAGTGGTTCGGTTGCAGAGCGTATGAAATTTGGCGCGTTTGTGGCGTTTATCACCATTTGGGTGATTGTGGTCTATGCACCTATTACCCATTGGGTGTGGGGCGGTGGCTGGTTAGGTAGCGATGGTGCACTTGATTTTGCCGGTGGTACCGTTGTTCATATCAACTCGGGTGTTGCTGGTTTGGTTGCTGCTTATATGTTAGGTAAGCGTATTGGGTTGGGTAAAGAATCCATGGCACCACATAATCTTGCACTTACAGTAATTGGTGCAAGCTTGCTTTGGGTGGGCTGGTTTGGATTTAACGGTGGTTCTGCACTTGCAGCCAATGGTGCAGCAGGATACGCATTGGTCACCACGCAAGTGGCTGCCGCTGCTGCCGCGCTTTCTTGGGGGCTGGTTGAAAAAGTGGTACGTGGCAAAACCTCATTACTTGGCTTACTTTCTGGTGCGGTCGCAGGTTTGGTCGTGATTACGCCGGCAGCAGGTTTTGTCACCGTCAGCGGCGCATTAATTATGGGCTTAATCGGCGGTGCAGTATGCTTCTGGGGAATTTCAGGTTTGAAGCGTATGCTCAAAGCAGACGATTCTCTAGATGCATTTGGTCTACATGCTGTAGGTGGTATTGCCGGCGCGATTTTAACAGCTGTTTTTGCAAGTCCGTTCATCATGGGCGACAAAGCACCTGCAAGCGTTGTACATCAGCTTTGGATTCAAATTGAAGGCGTACTTGCGACTATCGCGTACAGCGCAGTACTGACCTTTATTATCCTCAAAGTGATAGATGTGATCATTGGTATCCGCGTGACATCTGACGACGAGCGTATGGGCTTAGACTTGAGCCAGCACGGCGAACGCATCGAATAATTTGCTCTTTTATAAAAAAACAGCCGCTCAGGCTGTTTTTTTTATGTCGTTGTGTTGGTGCGATTTTTCAAGCGTCTAATTTTTTGCTACATTAGCTCAAAGAAATGAATTCATTTGAGCTGCCATGCATTGTCCATTTTGCAACGCCGCAGACAGCAAAGTGATTGATTCACGTCTGGCGGCTGAGGGATGTCAGATTCGTCGTCGACGCGAATGTATCAGTTGCGGCGAGCGTTTTACCACTTTTGAAAGTTATGAAGTTGTCATGCCACGTGTGATTAAATCGAATGGTAAAAATGAACCTTTCGATGAGGCAAAACTTCGTCGTTCCCTGATGCATGCCCTGCAAAAACGTCCCGTGACTCAAGACCAGATCGAAGCCGTTTTAAGTGATATCCAGTTAAAGATCCGCCGTTTGGGCGAGCGTGATGTGAAGTCCCGCGTGATTGGTGAAATTGTTATGCAGGCGTTGTTTGCGCTCGATCATGTGGCTTATGTTCGCTTTGCCTCGGTTTATCAAGATTTTCAGGATGTCGAGGCTTTTCGTCGTCAGATTGAACAAATGCAACAACGTGAACAAGAGTATTAAAAGATGATGGCTGAAGTTGATCGTGATCACCACTGGATGTCTCAAGCATTACTACAAGCCAAATCGGCACAGTTTCGTACCCGTCCTAATCCTGCCGTTGGTTGTGTGATTGTCAAAGATGAGCAGATTATTGGGCGTGGTGCAACTGCACAGGTGGGTGGACCACATGCCGAAGTTTTTGCATTACGTGAAGCAGGTGAAAAGGCACGCGGCGCGACAGCTTATGTGACGTTAGAGCCATGTGCGCATTATGGCCGCACTCCACCATGCGCCGAAGCGCTGATTCATGCGGGATTGTCGCGTGTGGTGATTGCAACACTCGATCCGAATCCACTGGTGGCTGGCAAAGGTCAGACCATGTTGAATCAGGCAGGCATTATCACACAAGTGGGCGTGCTAGAAGATCAGGCACAAGAACTGAATCGGGGGTTTTTAAAGGTCATGGCGGGAGGTTTACCTTATGTACGCCTTAAAATTGCAGCCAGTTTAGATGGACGTACGGCCATGGCATCGGGAGAATCCAAATGGATTACCGGCGCCGATGCACGACTCGATGTGCATTACTGGCGTGCTCGATCGGCTGCGATTGTGACTGGAATAGAGACAGTATTGGCCGACGATTGCCAGCTCAATGTTCGCTCGTTACCAGCGGTTGACGATATTCAGGAAATTGTACAGCCCAAACGTGTCGTGCTGGATCGACAAGGTCGTTTGCCCTTAACTGCAAAAATCTTACAGCAGCCAGAGATGCTGATGGTCATGGGGCCATTTCGTCAGGAACTTGCAGACTTAGGTGTGGTACAATTGGCTGTTCAACCCTTAGATACGTTATTAAAGACGATGGCACACACCTATCATCTTTACGATGTGATGGTTGAAGCCGGTGCCACTTTATCGACCGCATTCTTGCAACAAGGTTTGGTCGATGAATTGATCAGCTATATAGCACCGACATTGCTGGGGCGAACCGCGCGCACCATGTTTCATGCAGAATTTGAAAGCATGGCTGAGCAGCGACGTTTTCAGTTGATTGATCTGGCTCAGCTCGGTCAAGATATCCGCTTAAGGTTAGTTCCGATTCAAGAGACAGTATGAATTCAGAGGCTTCGGTTTACCATAAACGCCGCCATGCGGCGCGAACGACAGATGAGTATTTATTTCATCAGTTGGTTCCATACCTGGGGAACAAACGTCGTTTGCTACACCTCATTCTAGAAGCACTAGAAATTACTGGAACACTCAATAGCAAGAAAAAAAATCCTCCTATTTTTGCCGACTTTTTTGCAGGTAGTGGCGTGGTCTCACGTCTGGCCAGACAAAATGGCTATCGTGTGATTGCAAATGACTGGGAACCATATAGTCATGCACTGAATCACGCGATATTGGCCTGTACCGATGCGCCTGCTTTTAAGGAATTGGGCGGTTATCAAAAAGCCATTGATATCCTGAATCGGTTACCTGAAGTAAAAGGCTGGGTGACGCATAATCTGTGTCCACGCAATGACGATGTTTATGATCCAAGTCGAGATCGCTTGTTTTTTAAACGCCGTAACGGGATGCGAATCGATGCCATTCGTCAGCAGATTGCTACATGGCAGGCACAAGGTGCGATTAACGATGTCGAAATGAGTGCCTTGCTTGCGCCCTTGTTGTATTCGGCCAGTTTTGTGAGTAATACCAGCGGTGTCTTTAAGAGCTTTCACCAAGGCTGGGGCGGACGTACACAGACTGCATTAGAGCGAATTGAGTCGTTATTGTGGCTGACGCCAAGCCGTTTTTGTGAGATTGGCGATCCGAAACGACCAGCCGCTGAAATGTGGTGTGTCGATGCACAGCATCTGGCCTCACAAATGAGTAGTTTTGAGGTCGATGTTGCTTATCTGGATCCTCCTTATAATCAGCATGCCTACAGCAGTAATTATCATGTATTAAATGCACTTACGCTTTGGGATCAAGCCGACTTACCACCGCCAGATACCAAAGGTTATAAGAGCGGGATTGATCGTGCATGGCGTAAAGAGCGTCCAAGCCCCTATAATTCTTCAAAATATGCCAAAGATGCATATGAGAAACTGCTCGAAACCATCAATGCGCGTTATATCCTGACCAGCTATTCGACCGATGGAAACATTGAGCCAAAAGATTTGCTCACAGCCAATCTGAAGCGTGGCAAAGTGACCTTGCTGACGCAGGATGTACCGCGCTATCGGGTGAGCAAGCAGCGCCAGTCGGAGCGGGCACGTGTACTTGAGTTTATTGTGATCACAGACACGCACGCAAAATCTGGCCCACCACTACGGCAGTTACTCGGACAACTGTATCATTTTGCCGAATTGGGTGGGGTTGATACGTCGGGGAACAGCACCCAACTGGCCTTGTGGTAATTACGGCTGAATTAATCTTCTACACATTGGAGAAAGTACCATGTTTACAGGCATTATCGAGAGTCTTGGCAAGGTCGAGAGCGTTCAGAATGTCGGTGGTGATGTACGGCTGCGTATTCAAACCGATTTAGATATGTCGGATGTCCATTTAGGTGATTCGATTGCCACCAACGGTATTTGCCTGACCGTAATTGAGTGGGGGGATAACTGGTACGCGGCGGATGTTTCCCGCGAAAGTTTAAACCGAACCACACTCGGCCAGTGGAAAGTGGGCCAGCCGGTCAATGTGGAAAAAGCCATGTTGCCGACCACGCGCTTTGGTGGACATATTGTGAGTGGGCATGTGGATGCAGTGGGCGAAATTACCGTGGTGCGTGAAGATGCGCGTTCGATTTATTATGAAATCACAGCACCTGTAGAAATTGCCAAATACCTTGCCGAAAAAGGTTCTGTCACCGTAGATGGGATTAGCCTGACCATCAATCATTTGCGCGGCAATATTCTGAGCTTGAATCTGATTCCTCACACGGCTGAGCGTACCAATATTGGCACCTGGAAAACTGGCAGCAAGGTCAATTTGGAAGTCGACGTATTGGCACGTTACATCGAGCGACTTTTGCTGGGTGACAAAGCCGCTGAACACACCCATCAATCGAATATCAGTATGGCATTTCTGGCCGAGCACGGCTTTATGAAATAAGCAAAAAAAGCAGGCGGATCAGCCTGCTTTTTTATTTCTGGTGTCGGGTGTGATTTGAAAAATTTGAACGACTTAAAATATAGTCAATTTCTTCTTGTGCCGACTGCTTTAACTGGCTGCGAAACTGGGCAACGGCTTCTTCAATGCGCGTATCTGCCTCAAGTTCGAGGCGCAAACGTACGCTTTCAAGCTCCGAGATGATTTGACTGTCGGAAATACGGCTAGCACGTGAGTAATCCATACTGACATCTGGATTTTTATGATAGCGTGCAGCGAGTTGCTCAACCTCAGAGTCAATCTGAGCTTGTAGCTCAGCCAAAACCACGCTTTGTTGCTTGAACTGCTGAACTTCATCGGCATAAAGTGCGGCGTGATAACGGGCTTGCTCGGCACGTTTTTCTGCCAGTGATTTCTCTAGTGCTTGTTGCTTGCGAATGCGCGCTTGCTCGATCAGTTCTGCTTTAAGGGCAGCATAAGCCTCTTCAATCTGTTGCTGTGCAAGCTGTTGATGTTTTTGATCGTGCTCGATCCAGTATTGAATTGGAGTTTTTGGCTCTAATAAATCGCAAATCCGGTCAAGATCGTCTTTGAAGGTCTGGCGAACCGCCTCCGGTGCATTGAGCCAACGCGTTTTAAAATCATGCCCGACATTTAATGCCACAATAGTCTCCTTCAACAACTCTACGCGATGTCCTTATAATTTAAAGGTACGCGGTTCAACCCCTAAACGACGATAGAATTTGAATTTTTCTCGTCCAATCTGTTTGGCCGCTTCGGTATTTTCAATAATTTCAATAATGTGACTAAACTGCATGCCATGTTCAAGAGCATGATTGTTAAAATTAAAAATAATCCACTCTGCGCTATCAGGCAATTGCTCTGAAATACATACCGCTGCATCGGGCTGGTTAATTCCATGCCCGATAAAGCTTTCAGCATCAAAGGTCCAGAGTTTTTCATCCAGTTCTTTTTGCAGCTCCAGTACTGGACAGTACCACCATAACTTTTGTTGCTGTTTGATGAGCTTGCGGACCAAACGGCAAGCACTATCGACTTGCCGTTCCTGACTGGTTTCAAACAGATAAAAACTAACTTTAGGCATTCGTTTTTACACGATTGGCCAAGAATTGAACCAAAAGCGGTACTGGACGGCCGGTTGCGCCTTTGGCTGTTCCAGATAACCATGCAGTACCGGCAACATCAAGATGTGCCCAGCGATATTCTTGAGTAAAGCGTTGCAAGAAGCAGGCTGCGGTAATTGCACCACCATGTGGCCCACCAATATTGGCCATGTCGGCAAATGGTGAATCGAGTAATTCTTGATACTCATCCATCACAGGAAGGCGCCATACACGGTCAAATGCATCTTCACCTGCATGCTGTAATTCAAGTGCTAACTCATCGTCTGGTGAAAATAAGCCACTCACCACCTTGCCAAGAGCCACCACACAGGCGCCAGTCAGTGTCGCAATATCAATCACCACGCTTGGATTAAAGCGTTTGATGTAGGTAAGGGTATCGCACAGTACCAAGCGGCCTTCGGCATCGGTATTTAAGATTTCCACCGTTTGACCGCTCATGGTGGTGACGATATCACCTGGTCGAGTGGCTTTATCTGACGGCATGTTCTCGGCAGCAGCGACTGCACCCACCACATGAATAGGTAAGCGCGACTCACATAAAGTGCGCATCGTGCCAAGCACAGATGCAGCACCGCACATATCAAATTTCATTTCATCCATGCCTTGTGCGGGCTTGAGTGAAATCCCCCCAGTATCAAAAGTGACGCCTTTACCGACTAGCACCACAGGCGCCTGTTCAAGCTGCGCATTATATTCAAGTGTAATGAGGCGTCCAGGACGAGCAGCGCCTTTGCTGACAGCCAAAAAGGCATTCATGCCCAAATCAGCCATTTGCTGTTCGTCTAGCACACTCACCTTCAGCAGATCTGGGAATTCGGCAGCCAAGGCTTTGGCTTGTTCGGCCAGATATTCTGGAAAGCAGATATTTCCTGGGCGATTCCCTAAATCACGTGCCAAACCTTGACCTGAAGCCAATGCTTCGATCAGGCTGAGTTGGTCGGCATCAAGCGTGGTCGAGGTCGCAATCAAATCGATACGTTCAAGTAAAGTTTCTGTTTTTTTAGATTTGAATTCGTTAAAACTGTAATTGGCTTGAGTCAGACTCAGGGCAAAAAGATAATGTAATTCGACAGGTAAGGCCGAAATATCGAGTACGATGTGTTGGAATTTGGTGTTTGCTGTTTTTATCACGCTTTGAGCGAGCTTGGCCAGTTTTGCCGCTTTAAGCTCTGCCAAATCACCCAAACCGATCAGTAGCGCATTTGGATAGGCCGCGATTTTTTCAATCAGCGGGAGAGTATCGTTAAAACCAGCCTTAAACTGTGTTGTGGCAAGAGTCGCGTCTAATCCATTAATTTTATATGTATTTTGTAATGATTTTAGTGCCTCTTCATGGGTGAGTGCGACAAAAAATCCACGCGTTTGTGTTTCAGGTGCAGTCGATTGAAGGGTAAATTTCATGGGGCTTTTAATACCTGTTCGCCATTGATTAACTTCTGACATTGAAACATTTTCTTTAAGCCAGTTTCAATGTGCAACACACGGATAGGTTTTATATTTTTATCATTCGGGTAAACTAGCAGAAGTTTGAATTGCCTTTTTGGAAGCACTAATTTGATTATTCGGCGTTATCTCGTCAAACAAGTGGTATCGACGTCCTTGGTGGTGATTGCCTTATTGACCTTGATCATGATGGGCGGTCGATTAATCAAGTACTTTGGTGTTGCTGCTCAGGGTCGTTTGGATGTAGGGGTACTGTTTAGCATTATTGGCTATCGTATGCCTGAATTTTTGACCTTGATCTTGCCTTTAGGCTTTTTTATCGGCTTGATGCTGGTGTTTGGCCGTTTATACGTCGATCATGAAATGGCCGTACTCAACAGTAGTGGTATCAGCCGGATTCGCCTAGGACATCTCTTGGTGCCGCTTGCGCTGGTTTATTTAATTTTTCAGGGCATTTTGATGCTGTGGATGACGCCGTGGGGCTTACGTCAGTTTGATCAGCTCTCGAGCAGTCAGGCCGTACGTACCGGATTTGATTTGGTTCGACCCAAAGAATTCATTTCATCTGGGCCCTATACCATCTACGCTGGCGATTTATCTGAAGATCGTAAAAATCTGAAAGATATTTTCTTTTATCAGCGTGCGCAAAAAGAAGGTAAGCCAGATGTCATGATTCTGGCCAAAGAAGCGACGCGTGTGGTACTCGACGATGATACTGCAAACGTTGTAGACCTCATTCAAGGTCGCCGATACGAGATTCATGCAGGGCAGCCAAAATATTCACAAGCCGAATTTCAACGCTACCGATTACGCTTGGAAAACGATAAGTCTGCGACTTTTGAAACCGATAAAGTTGAAGCACTGCCGACCACAAAAATCTGGAATAAGTGGAATGATCCCGTCATTGCCAGTGAAATGGGCTGGCGAATCTTTGGACCATTTACCATCGTGATTGCCCTAATGATGGCGGTGGCACTGTGTGAAGTGAGTCCACGCCAAGGGCGCTACTACCGTCTGATTCCTGCCATCTTTATTTTTGCGAGTTTGATTGTTTTAATGATCGCGATTCGTACTCGAATCAGCAAAGATGAATTGGGTGTCTGGGCTTACCCGGCCGCACTGGTGATTTATGGCGCTGCGGCAGCACTATTTGCACGCAAACAAAAACTGGCACCAAAAATTAAGAAACAGATCAAGCGAGTGAGGGCATAATGTTAGCACGTCGAATAGTTGCACAGCATGTGACCAAAACCACGGCGCTGGCAATGCTGGGTACCACGATTGTTTTGGTGATTTTGCAGGTGCTGTTTACTTATTTAGGTGAATTGTCCAACTTAAAAGAAGGTTACAACGCGTGGCAGGCATTTTTGTACGTGTTGTGGGGCGCACCGCGTTATTTGTATCAAATTTTACCGGTTTCCGCGCTGATTGGTTCGGTACTGGGTCTCGGTACACTGGCATCCAACAGTGAGCTGATTGTCATGCGTTCGGTCGGCATTAGCTTATGGCGTATTGTGGGCTGGGTGATACGTTCCGCCTTGCTATTGGTGGTGTTGTCATTTGTTTTAAGTGAGTGGGTTGTCCCTTATACCAACGAACGTGCCAACAGCATTAAGAGCCATCAGTCGGTCGCGGCACTTGGTGAGGTACGCGGTTACTGGTCTAGAGAAGGTCAGCGCTTTATTTATGTCGACTATGCCAACTCACAAGGTCAGCTTAAGCGCATTCAGGTGGTCGATTTTGATCAGGATTACCGTTTGAAATCCATCACTAATGCCGATCAAGGACAGTTTGTCAAAGATGGGCAATGGACGCTGGGCGGTACGCAGCAAATCCAGTTGCAACCGGAAGGGGATGCGGTCAAAACAGTCGCGGCACAACAGCCATTCTCTTTAGCGTTACAACCTAAATATGTACACATGGTCACCATTGACCCTGAAGATTTGTCATTTAGCCAGTTGGTGAGCTTCATGAGCTATATGCGTGAATACAGCCAAGTACCAAAAACCTATCAGTTGGCATTTTGGAAAAAAGTCGCATCGCCATTTTCGCTGATTACATTGGTATTGATTGCGTGTTCATTTATTTTTGGACCACTGCGCCAGCAATCGATGGGCTTTCGTCTGGTTATCGCCTTATTTATTGGTCTTGGTTTTTACTATTTGCAAGACTTTTTAGGTTATGCCAGTCTGGTCTATACGCCATCACCGGCGTGGTTTGTACTTGGCCCGATCGTATTGCTATGTGCCGCGGGCAGCTATTTACTCTATCGGGTGAAGTAGGATCGGCTACATCAATTGAGTGTATGATCGACAGGATATAAAGCCCTGACTCAGGCATAGAGTCTGGCTTAAAAATTCGCTAAAATATTGCGACAAAATTATAGACATAACGAGTGTAAATTATGACGGATGTAACTGTTGGAAAAATCCCTCACGTGTTAGTGATTATGGATGGGATTGGGCATCGTGAAGCGGTGAAAGACAATGCTTTTTTAGCAGCGAAAACACCGAATC
Organism: Acinetobacter sp. 243_ASPC; assembly: GCF_001054715.1. Lineage (NCBI taxonomy): Bacteria > Pseudomonadati > Pseudomonadota > Gammaproteobacteria > Moraxellales > Moraxellaceae > Acinetobacter > Acinetobacter sp. 243_ASPC. The sequence continues at coordinate 38,198 of NZ_JVOR01000110.1, forward strand.
TGAGTATGATGAAACAGCAGCATCCGCATAGTCTGATTTCTGGCTCCGGTGAAGATGTAGGCTTACCAGACGGTCAGATGGGCAATTCGGAAGTGGGACACATGAATCTGGGTGCAGGTCGCGTGTTGTACCAAGATTTTACCCGCATTACCAAAGACATCCGTGACGGTGGCTTTTTCGAGCATGACGTACTTATCGATGCGGTTGAAAAAGCCAAAGCAGCGCAGGGAGCTGTGCACATCATGGGCCTGCTCTCCGAAGGAGGGGTTCACTCACATGAAGACCACATTGTGGCGATGTGTGAGCTTGCACTCAAGCGCGGCGCCAAGGTGTATTTACATGCCTTTTTAGATGGTCGTGACACACCGCCAAAAAGTGCCCAGCCATCGTTAGAAAAACTCGATGCACTCTTTGCACAATATGCTGGTCAGGGCCGAATTGCGACGCTGATTGGTCGTTATTTTGCCATGGACCGTGATAACCGTTGGGACCGCGTAGAACGAGCGTATCGGTTATTGACTGAAGGCGAAGCGGTGCGTGTCGTCGATACAGCAGTCGAGGGTTTGGCACAAGCCTATGCCGCCGATGAAAGTGATGAATTCGTAAAAGCCACGCGTATTGGTGCCGCTGCGCCGATTCAAGATGGCGACAGCGTTGTGTTTATGAACTTTCGTGCCGATCGTGCGCGTGAACTGACCCGTGCATTTGTTGAAAAAGAATTTACTGGCTTTGAGCGTCAGGTGGTGCCGCAACTGGCAAAATTTGTCATGTTGACTCGTTATCAAGCAACAATTGATGCGCCTGTGGCATATATGCCTGAGGCTTTGCACAATTCACTGGGTGAATACTTGTCCAATCTCGGCAAAACCCAGCTACGCATTGCTGAAACCGAAAAATATGCCCATGTCACCTTTTTCTTTAGTGGTGGTCGTGAAGACGAATATGCAGGTGAAAAACGAATCTTGATTCCATCACCGAATGTGGCGACCTATGACCTCAAGCCTGAAATGAGTGCCTATGAAGTAACCGAGCAATTGGTTGCGGCTATTGAGTCTGGAGAGTTCGACCTATTGGTGGTGAACTATGCCAATGGTGATATGGTCGGGCATACTGGTGTTTTTGATGCCGCAGTGAAAGCGGTCGAAGCGGTGGATACCTGCTTGGGCAAAGTCTATGCTGCTGTTATGGCCAAACATGGGCACATGATTATTACCGCTGACCATGGTAATGTGGAGCAAATGCAGGATTACGAAAGTGGTCAGGTACATACCCAGCATACTACTGAATTGGTGCCATTTATTTATGTGGGGCCTCAGTCTGCGGAGATTGCCAATGGCGGTGTACTTGCAGATGTGGCGCCAACATTACTGCACTTGATGCAGCTTCCTGTTCCAGCAGAAATGCAAGGCCGTAATCTTATTCAGATTCACTCATAAGGACACTCTGTATGACTCAGCGCTTCAATTTTCGTGTTTTACTGACAGGTTGGTTGATGTGTTGCAGTCCCTTGGTGTTGAGTGCCGCACCTGCCACAGCGCAGGTGGGTGAAGATGGTCAAGCGATTCGATCAGTCGAAGTGCCGGTCGAATCGATACAGCAATTTGTACAAATTTATAATTTGGTCAAAGACAACTATGTCGAATCCAAGCCAGATGAAGTGCTGTTTCAGCAGGCCATCAAAGGTTTGGTGGGTGGTTTAGACCGATATTCACGTTATCTCTCGCCTGAAGAATACAAACAATTGGTTCAATATACCGAAGGTGATTTGGCCTCGGTAGATTTTGCCTTGGTGTATGAACCACGTGCCCACCAATGGGTGATCCGTGATCTGAAAGAGGGCGCAGACTCTTATAAACTTGGTCTTCGAAATGACCAAATCGTAACAAAAATTGATGGACAAGATTTGCAAGGCCTCAATCATGAACAGGTTCATGGCCTGCTTTACGGTTCGATTGGAACGCCGCTGCAAATGCAAACCAGCACGATGGCTGTGGCCCAGACCCTGATTCGTAATAAAAAAATCGAAGCCGATGTACAGCCCGTATTGCTACATAATCAGGTTTTGGTGCTTAAAGTTCGGGTATTTCAGCAAGATACAGCCAACGAAATTAAACGCTTAATTGAAGAATATGGTTCACCGCGTTTGAAAGCCGTACTGATCGACTTGCGTAACAACCCTGGCGGTTTATTGTCTGCGGCGGTTGAATCGGCTGATTTATTTTTAAATCAGGGCGTGATTGTCTCGACGAAGAGCCGTTCTGAAGGCAATCAGCAATTTCAGGCTTTGCCAAGTAATGAATTTCAGCGATTGAAACTGGGCATCTTAATCAATCATCGTTCTGCTTCGGCGGCTGAAGTCTTTACGGCAGCCATGAAAGAGCACCAGCGTGCATGGGTGATTGGAGAAAAAAGCTATGGTAAAGGCGTGGTACAGAAACTCTTTCCATTGCCAGATGGAGCGGCGCTGCAAATGACAGTGTCTCACTACTACACACCCAAAGACAATATGATTGAAGGTAAGGGCATTCAGCCCAATCAAGTCTATCCCTTACCGGCAGATATGAAAGATGAGATCTATCTAGAGAATGTCTCCGAAATGCTGCTGAAGCAGGCGAAGCTTTAAACTAACTTTCTTCAGTATCAAGACCAAATTTCTTCAAGCGATAGCGAAGTGAGCGAAAGCTCATGCCGAGTTTTTTTGCGGCCAAGGTTCGGTTCCAGTGACTACAATTCAAAGCATTTAATAATATCTCTTTTTCAATTTTTTCAAGATATTGCTCGAGCCCTTCGTGAGGAAGCTTGGTTTTAGTTTCAGGCTGCTGTGTGATCACACGTGGAATTTTAAGATAATCGGTTGCTTCAGTTACTGCTGAAGTATATTCGCGTAAGGAGGAGCCATTTAAGTGTTGCACGTCGATAAATGCAGTTTCACTTAAAGTAATGGCACGTTCGATCATGTTGCGTAATTCACGTACATTTCCCGGAAACGGATAATGCAGTAAAAATTCTTCAGCTGCTGCGGTCAGTTGTTTGATCGGGATGATCCAGTCACGACAGACATGCCCAATAAAATGTCGTGCTAAAATCAAAATATCGTCTCCACGCTCTCGTAGTGGTGGCAGGGTAATGTCCATGACATGAATACGAAAAAACAAATCTTGGCGAAATTTGCCTTGTTGAACCAGTTGTTCAAGCTGTTGATGACTAGCACTGATCACACGAAAATCCACATCGATTTCGTGCTCAGATCCGAGGGGGCGAATTTTCTTTTCCTGAATAGCGCGTAACAATTTGACCTGCATGCTCAGCGGTAATTCTGCTACTTCATCGAGAAACAGACTGCCGCCTTGAGCCGCTTGTATCAACCCTTGCTTGTCTTGTGTGGCACCGGTAAAACTGCCTTTTTTATGCCCAAATAATTCACTTTCCATCAGTTCGGCTGGAATTGCACCACAGTTAATCGCAATAAAAGGGCCTTCATTACGATTACTTAAGCGATGAACCAGATTGGCCACCACTTCTTTACCTGTTCCGGATTCACCGGTAATAAAGACCGGCGCCTGTGAGCGCGAGATTTTTCGTAGCGCAATCCGAAGTGCTTCAATGGGTTCAGATTGCCCAATCAAGAGCTGGTGTTCAAGAGTTTCCCTATCATTGTCGGGATGCATCTGGCTGCCGTTAAGTGCGGTCTGTATCAGTTGTTTCAGATGCTGCGGATTGATCGGTTTACTGACAAAATCAAACGCACCCGCCTTAAGCGCTGAAATGGCAATTTCCATGTTGCCATAGGCTGTGATCACAGCAATCGGAATATACGGAAAATGTTCATTCACATGATCAATCAAATCTAGTCCATGACCATCGGGTAGATTGAGGTCGGTCAGACAGGCATTGTATTCGTGTGTCGCAAGCAATTGTTTGGCCTGCTCTACATTGTAGGCACAATCTGTATGGATGCCCATGCGCGACAGGCTAATTTGCATCAATGAACAAAGATCTTCTTCGTCATCGATCAGTAATACACGTGGTTGAAGAATGGTCATAATCCCACAAAACCTAATTTATATATTTTAATTTATTGGGCAGTGGATTCTAAAGCATGCCCCTTTATCTTGTTCAACATAGGTCAGCTTGGCATGATTCGCCTCGCAAAGACTCTGTGATAAATACAATCCTAAACCAGTTCCCTGAATTTCGGTACTAAAAAACGGTTTAAACAGTTGCGAAAGATTACGTTTTGTTACGCCCTCACCAAAATCGACAATATCAATCCAGATCGAAGTCGATGCCAACTGCACCACAATCTGTACTGCGGGTGCATCTGGTGCATTGTGACGAAGTGCATTTCGAATCAGATTGACCAGCACTTGCCGGAGTTGAGATGGATCAAACACAATCGATACATCATGTGCTGGGAGCTGAAGTTCTAATTTCTGCTGTACATCATTTAAGTCTTCGTGCAGTAAACTCTGTAAAAACGGATTGAGCTGGATGGTGATTGGGGTGGTGGTCTGATTACGCGCCATCCCGAGCGTATCTTCAATAATGCCATTGATCCGTTTGGTTTGTTTTCTGATCATGTTCTGCAATTGCTGCTGCTCATGCAGTTCACTATCGGACAGTAATTCATTGGCTTGGGCAATTGCAGCCAAAGGATTGCGAATTTCGTGGGCAATACTGGCCGAGAGTTGCCCCAATGCGGCAAGTTTTAACTGCTGAACACGTTGATTCATTCTTTGAGCGTCTTGCAAGATCAACAAGATTAAGGATTGTTGCGGAACCCGTAAACGCTGAATACGCACATGAAGACGATAAGTCGAAAACTGTGATTCAAAATTGAATGTTTCACCATCTTGCAGCGAGGTTGATCTGAGCACTTCAACTAAGTCTGGCTGAAGATTCACCAATGGCAATTGTTCATGCGCAAAAAGTGGCTGTATGCCTAAAAAACTCGACGCTGCGGGATTACACACCACAACATGATAACTTTCGTCGAGTACCAGATAACCCTCTTTGGCCTGATCTAGAATGTAACGATTGATATTTTGGAGTTGATTGAGCACGTCAGATTGATGATTGGCAATGTTCTCAAGTAACTGAAAACGTCGCACCGCGATTTGCCCAATTCCGTAAACCACAAAAAATAAAAAAGCCAGCAAAATACTGTTGCTGATCGAGCTGAGATGGTCTTTGTCAAACAGGACCAACACCACTTGCTGATAGATCACCACAATGACCGCGAGAAGTGTAACGGTCAGTGACATTCGTGCTTGCAGCAAAATCGCCGCCGAAAAGACCGTCACCACGTACAGCATGCTCAAGTGCAGACTTGGGCTGCCCACGGCGTAGGTGAGTAAACTCAGTACCACAATGTCGACAATAAACAGCAAGGTGAGCTGTGAGGCAATCCATCGTGTAGAGAATTTAAATACTCCACCTTGCATAAAGCTGAGCAAGGTGTAAATCACCAGTGTAAAAACGTAAAGTTCGGGATGTAAATAGTCTGAGCTGTGACCCTGACCTGTGGTGTAAAAGATCAGAATCAGGCTTAAGCCAATAATGACACGATAGGCACCATACCAAGCGCCTAAACGATAAATCGTATACGACAGCTGGGTAGACAGAGCAGGCGCCGGCATAGAACAATCAGGAAATAGAAGACTAAGGTTTTATCAGCCCATAACGAATGGCCAGATGGGTAAGTTTGACATCACTGTCGATGGCGAGCTTTTCAAAGATGCGATAACGATAGGTGTTGACGGTTTTGACACTAACAAACAGTTTATCCGCAATTTCCTGCGCACTGATACAGTTCACGACCATCATGGCGACTTGCATTTCACGTTCAGATAAAACATCAAATGGCGATTGCTGGGTATCAGACAGGTAAGAGCTGGCCAATTGCTCTGCAATGTCGGCACTAAAATATTTACCGCCTTGCATGACTTTATTGATGGCACGTACCATTTCGGCAATTGGGGCACCTTTGGTGATATAGCCTTTTGCCCCGGCTTTGAGCAATAAAGATGGATAAGGCTCTTCCGCCAAACCGCTGACCGCTATCACTTTGGTCTCAGGTGCAGATTGCAACAGACGACGTGTGGTTTCTACGCCCCCAATTCCAGGCATATTCACATCCAACAAGACCACCTGAGGATGCTTCTGACGCACGATATTGATTGCATCTTCACCTGATTCTGCTTGTCCAATCACATCGACATCGGCTTGATCCTCAAGCATACGACAAATGCCCGTACGTACCAATTCATGGTCATCAACGACTAAAACAGTGATCACACAGGCCTCCTGAAATTACAAAGATGGTTTTTTGTTACATAAAGCAAAATTCACTTGCATTGTAATGACAAAATTAGCAATTCTATTCACATAAGTTGAGAGAATAGTTGTACGCAAACATGTCTGACATTACCGTCATGCTGTATGTCCAAATGTAAGGCATAATGCAGGTAATAAGCAAATTTGTGTTCACCCTGAGTTGAGTAATTTACCGTGAAATATGCCAAAAAAACTCTGAAACATGCTTTGGGCATGTCGATTTTGCTAGCTTTGAGTTCAACAAGCTTTGCAGAACTCATTGTGAATCCATCTCCGGGGAATGCTGCTGGTGCTGCATCTTTAAGCTGGTCATCGGATGACGCAAATCAATTATTAAATTCAGACCGTTCGCTTGAGGCTGCTGCCAGTCCTCAGGGGTCGACGTCTGTCACGACCACATTACGCAGTACCACGACCACCACGCTTACGCCTGCACCTGCTGCGCCATCGGCAATTCGTGATACTGGTGGTTATGGCGCGCAACCTGCTGTCAGCGCTCGTGCGGCTTTGGTGATGGATGCCCAAACAGGCGAAGTCTTGTTTAGTAAAAATACCAATGCATCGATGCCGATTGCATCAATTACCAAGCTGATGACCGCTGTGGTGACCGCAGATGCGCGCTTGGATATGTCCCAAGAAATCACCTTGGAATCGATTGATTTTGCCGGGGCAGGTGGGAAAAATTCGAGTTCAACCTTGCGCGTAGGCGACAAGATGAACCGTGCCGAAGTATTACTATTTGCTTTAATGAAATCTGAAAACCCTGCTGCTGCTGCACTGGCACGTACTTATCCGGGCGGACGTCCAGCATTTGTGGCGGCCATGAATGCCAAGGCACGTCAATTGGGCATGAGCTCAACACACTATGTTGAATCTTCAGGACTCGATCCGCACAATATCTCGTCAGCACGTGATTTGGGGATTTTAGTCAGTGCTGCTTCGCAATATGGTTTGATCCGTCAGTTTTCGACCACACCTAGCTATGACTTCAATCTGGGTTATCGCGTATTGAAATCAAACAATACCAACGCGTTGGTACGAAATGGTGGCTGGAACATTAATTTATCGAAGACTGGTTACATCAATGAAGCGGGCCGTTGTGTGGTAATGCATGCAACCGTTAACTCGCGTCCGGCGGTGGTGGTATTGCTCGGTGCAGGTTCAACGCAATCGCGTAACAACGATGCAACCAACCTCTTAAATTGGCTGGCACAACAACCAAAGCGCATTTAAAACGATATACAAACAACCGCAATAAAAAACCCGTTTCAGAGAACGGGTTTTTTATTGCCTGATAACTTACATGTTCGACAAGATAGAGTCTTTCACTTGTGTCATGGTGGCATCGATAGACAGCATCACGGCATCTGCACATTGCTTGATTGCAGTATCCGGATCTTTTAAGCCATTGCCTGTAACGGTACAGACAATCACAGAACCTTCAGGAATTTTACCCGCTTTGATGTCACGCATTGCACCGCCAATTGAGGCAGCAGATGCAGGCTCAACAAATACGCCTTCGTACATCGACAATAAACGTTGTGCTTCTAGAATTTCAGCATCTGTTAATTCATCGAACCAACCTTCTGAATCACGAACAGCTGCTTTGGCATGGTTCCAGCTTTGTGGATTACCAATACGAATAGCCGTTGCAATCGTTTCAGGTTGCTCAATCGGTGCGCCACGCATAAATGGTGCTGCACCTGCTGCCTGATAACCCACCATCGTTGGCAGACCGTCTGGTTTAGGGCCCGTAAACTGGTCGGTTGCAGCATCGTAAATCACTTGCTCGAACTGCTCAGCTGGCTGGTTGGCAACCGCTTCGGTATAACCCATCCAGTGTGCGGTGATGTTTCCTGCATTTCCAACAGGTAAGCAATGGTAGTCTGGCGCACGACCTAATGATTCAACAATTTCATAGGCAATGGTTTTTTGACCTTGTAAACGGTACGGGTTAATTGAGTTTACAATCGTGACCGGTGCTTGGTCGGCCACTTCTTTCACTAAACGCATACCGTCGTCAAAGTTACCACGAATTTGCATGGTGATTGCGCCGTACATCATGGCCTGAGCCAATTTGCCCATTGCAATTTTGCCTTCTGGAATCAAGACAAATGCTTTCATGCCTGCACGTGCAGCATATGCCGCCGCTGCCGCCGAAGTATTACCTGTTGATGCACAGATAATGGCTTTTGAACCTTCTTCAGCAGCTTTGGTCACTGCCATGGTCATGCCGCGGTCTTTAAATGAACCAGTTGGGTTAAGCCCTTCATATTTCACATAAATTTCGACATCTTTGCCAATAATGCGTGGAATATTCTCTAGTTTAATCAGCGGAGTATTTCCTTCACCTAAAGAAATGGCACGCGTCGTTGCAGAAACTGGCAAACGGTCACGATAACGATCCACGAGACCGGTATAACGATTGGCATTAGACATGATGATTTATGTTCCAAGAGTAAGGTAGAGCTGGCGAGAGGGTTAACCCTCTCCACCTGATTAACTATCGAGCGATTCTAAACGAATTCGCACAATTTCGCCATGAATTGCAGGTAAAGCCTGAATTTTTGCAATGGCGTCATCCATTTTGGATTCGACCACTGGATCAGTCAAAATCACAATCGGGATAAGATCTTTTAAACGCGACTGCTGCATAATCGCATCGATACTGATGCCTGCACGGCTCAGAATCGTGGTGATATCTGCCAGTACGCCGGTTTGGTCTTCAGCATCGACACGTAAGTAATAACCTGTGGTCATTTCTTCGCGCTTTAAAATTGGAAGGTCGGTCAAGGCTTCAAAAGCAAGTTGTGGGATGGTGCCTGCACCATCTTCAGTATAAGAAATATCACGTACAATATCGACGATATCGGCAACCACAGCCGATGCTGTAGGGCCTGCACCTGCACCTGCGCCGTAGTACAACGTTGGGCCAACCGCATGCGCCTGTACCAGTACAGCATTTTTAACGCCATTGACGTTGGCAATCAGTTCTTCTTCTGGAATTAGGGTCGGGTGTACGCGAAGTTCAATACCGTGTTCTGCACGACGGGCAATACCCAAGTGCTTAATTCTAAAACCTAGTTCTTCTGCATATTTGACATCTTGTGCGGTAATCTTGCTGATCCCTTCGGTGTACACTTTGTCAAATTGAAGCGGAATACCAAAAGCACATGAGGCCAAAATGGTCAGTTTGTGCGCCGCATCGATGCCTTCAACATCAAAGGTTGGATCAGCTTCGGCATAGCCGAGTTCTTGTGCTTCTTTTAAGACATCTGCAAAAGCACGACCTTTGTCGCGCATTTCAGTCAAAATAAAGTTGCCTGTTCCATTAATGATTCCAGCCAACCAGTCAATACGGTTTGCGGCCAAACCTTCACGAATCACTTTAATAATTGGAATGCCGCCAGCCACTGCCGCTTCATATGCAATCTGAACAGCATTGTCTTCGGCAGCTTTAAACAGTTCGTTACCATGCTCGGCCAGAAGCGCTTTGTTGGCTGTGACCACTTGTTTGCCATGCTTGATGGCTTCCATGATAAGTTCGTAAGCAGGATGGATACCGCCCATTACCTCAACCACGACGTCTACATCGGGCTGGCGCACAATGTGCATTAAATCGTCACTTTGCTGAATGCCATTAAGGTCAAGATCTGGGCGAGGACGGCGAGTGCCAACGTAGGTAATTTGAATTTCACGACCGGTGCGACGTTTAATTTCAGCAGCGTTTTCTTGTAATAGTTTAAGGGCACCACCACCAACGGTTCCGAGACCGAGTATTGCCAGACGAACTGGTTTCACGTCACACTCCATACATGCATAAAAATTCAATAGGTCTAGATCATAGCTAAAAAAATCGTCAGACTCTAGGGTTTGTTGGCATTTCCATAAGGAAATGCCAACGCTATTGTTTTTTAGTCAAGATGATTTAAGTTTGAACAATGTAGCACTGCAAATATAAGCAGGCTTGATTACTTATTAAGACGTGTATCAAGCTCCTCAGGAGTCAAGTAACCGCCTAAGTATTCACCCTCGACGCTGTAAATAGCAGGTGTACCGTTCACGCCAATTTTTTGACCCAGTTGATACTGATCACGTACAGGATTTTTGCACTGTGCTGCTTGTACCGATTGGCCCTGAACGGCTTGCGCAAATGCTGCTTTACGATCTGCGCTACACCAGATTGCTTCCATGGTCGGCATGAACTGATCGCCACGCGGCCAAGCAATATAACGGACCTCTATGCCTTTGGCATTGATTTCATCAAGATGCTCGTGCAATTTGTGGCAATACGGACAGCTTGCATCGGTAAACACGTAGACCACATGCTTGGCTTTACCATTTTTGGCTGGATACACAATCAGATCTTGTGTCTTGAGCGTTGCAAATAATTTTTTGTTTTCTTTGGCTTGTAAGGCTTCACCTACACTCACCAACTCCTTATTCCCCAACCGGATCACATCGCCTTGAATAATGTATTTACCATCGCTGGTGGCATAAACCGATGGCATGCCATCTAAACTTACCCAATACAGGTTGGGTACTTCGGTCGACTGAACACCGGTAATTTTGGCATTGATGTTGGCACTTTTGAGGTGATCCTGCAAAGTCGAAATCAGACGTTGTTGAGCATTGCGTTCACTTAAGGTCGATGCCTCACCCGTTGCCGGTGTATTTGCAGTCAACGTATCTTGTTTGGCAGCATCATCCTGCTTGGAACATGCCGATACAGCTAAACTTCCAGCCAAAGCGCAGGCGATAAAAAGGTGCGAACGGGTAAATGACATAAACAACCCTTTTCATTTCAATTGTTATTTAAAGGCTTTTAGAATATCAAAAAAAATCCAACTGATGGTAATTATTCGATGCGCTCTGTAACTGATCCGTCTTTGCATTTGGTTTGTTGGCAAGATTAAGCGCGCGGATGGTATTGTTCATGCAATTGCTGCATACGGATTTGAGCCACATGGGTATAAATCTGTGTGGTCGATAAATCACTATGCCCCAAGAGTAACTGCACCACACGCAAGTCGGCACCATGATTGAGTAGATGTGTTGCAAAAGCGTGGCGCAAGGTATGTGGAGAAAGCTCCATCTGAATATTGGCTTGCAATGCATAGCGCTTGATGGCGTACCAAAAATTTTGTCGGCTCATAATGCCGCCATGCTGGGTTAAAAAGAGATAATCGGTCGCGCTTTTATATAGCGCAGGGCGTGATTCGCGCAGGTAGCGTTCGACCCATTCAGTCGCAAACTGGCCCAGAGGCACCAAACGCTCTTTGTTGCCTTTACCGGTAATACGCAAATAGCCTTGCTTTAAATTAATCAGCTCCAGCTTTAGGTTCAGCAGCTCAGACACCCGTAAACCGCAGGCATATAAAACTTCAAGCATGGCACGATCGCGTAGCCCTAGCGCCGTGGAGGTATCTGGTGCATGAATCAGTGCATCGACATCTTGCTCAGATAAATCTTGTGGCAGACTTCGACCCAGTTTCGGGCTTTTATGCAGCGCCACAGGATTATCGGTTCGAATTTTCTGTTCACGTAAAAATTTATAAAACTGACGCAGTGCCGAGAGACAGCGTGCTATTGAACGCGGGCTTTTCCCCAGTTTGGTGAGTTCAATCAAAACATCCGAGATGTCATCGGCACTCCATTCGGGCAGGGCGTGGCGAGACAATTGGGCACACTGGATCAAATCGCTTAAATATGCGTTACGGGTATGCGGGCTGACACTTTGTGCCACCAGATAGTCTCTAAAGCCATGCAAAAAACTAAATGGTTTTGGAATTGTAATTGGCGCAGGCGTGCGAGGCTTTTTACTGATCATTCAAGCAACAGATGTTCTGTGATAACAATACATTAGTGTAAACAGCGTTTGCTGTCGATGAGATTTTACAGATGTGAATCGTAACGATTCCTTATTTGTTAATTATTCTCATTTGGATGTATACTATGCAAAAGCTTTCAGGATCAAATTGCAGTGCGTTTATCAGAACTTAGAGTGAAGCAAACTGCCATCATCACAGCGGTGGATCATACCCTTGATGGCAGTCCGGATCAACAAGATCCAATCGCAAACCGCCTTGAAACCTTAGGATTTGTTGCGGGTGAAAAGGTACAGATCGTGACAAAAGGCGTGTTTGGTGGCGATCCGATTCTGGTGCAACTGGGTTTTACCCGCTTTGCTTTACGTAAAGAAGAAGCTGCAAGAGTTCAAATCAGTCAAGAAGGGGCAGGCACATGAGTGAAGCACTTCGTGTCGCCCTTGTTGGAAATCCTAACTGCGGTAAAACCTCTTTATTTAACCACCTAACCGGTACGCGCCAGAAGGTTGCCAACTATGCTGGTGTGACAGTAGAGCGTAAAGTCGGACACTTTGATCTGCCTTCAAAAAAGCCGGTTCGCGTGCTGGATTTACCAGGGACCTATAGCTTAAATGCCACCAGTCCAGATGAAGCCATTACCCGCGATGTGTGTTTAGGCAAAATTGAAGGAGAGCGCGATCAGGATGCATTTTTGTGCGTGGTCGATGCCACCAACTTAAAACTTCATTTAGGTTTAGTGCTGGAAATTCTTGAACTCAAAAGACCAGTATTGGTTGTGCTGAATATGATGGATGAAGCACGCCGCCGAGGTATTCAGGTGAACTCACAAAAGCTTTCGGAGCGTTTGGGAGTGCCTGTCGTTGAAACGGTTGCAGTGCGTAATTCAGGGATTCAAAACCTGATGAGTGCGCTGGATCAGCACAAGTTTATGGTGCCGCAAACCGAAATGACGGGTCTGAAAGGCACACACCATCAAAAAATCGAAATGATTTTAAATGACGTGGTGCAGTCTGTAGAAGATGCGGATGCGCGTTCCGATCTCTTAGATAAAATCTTTTTACACCCGGTGCTTGGTTTGCTCAGTTTGGCACTCCTGATGTTTGTGGTGTTTCAGGCCGTGTTTGCTTGGGCTGCGCCATTTATGGACAGCATTGAAGGCTTTTTCGGCTGGTTGGGGGAAAGTGTGGGTGCCTACATTTCCCAGCCTTTACTGCATAGTCTAGTGGTCGATGGCATTATTGCTGGTGCCGGCGGCGTGGTGGTGTTTTTGCCGCAGATTTTGATTCTGTTCTTTTTTATTTTGGTGCTTGAAGAATCTGGCTATCTGCCACGAGCTGCCTTTTTGCTCGATAAACTCATGTTTAAAGCCGGCTTAAGTGGGCGTGCATTTATTCCACTCCTTTCAAGTTTTGCCTGTGCTATTCCGGGCATTATGGCCACGCGTAGTATTACCGATCCACGCGACCGTTTCACTACCATTATGGTGGCACCGCTGATGACCTGTTCGGCGCGTTTGCCGGTGTATGCCTTGTTGATTGGTGCTTTTATTCCTGCACAAACCGTGTGGGGGATTTTTAACCTGCAAGGATTGGTGTTATTCGCCTTATATATGGCGGGTATCTTAAGTGCGCTATGCGTATCGTTTGTGATGAAGTTTTTCCAAAAAGACAATTCACAACATGCTTTATTGATGGAACTGCCAAGTTACCGTTTACCCGATTTAAAAAGTGTGGGGATTGGTTTACTGGATCGCGCCAAAATCTTCTTAAAGCGTGTGGGCGGAATTATCTTTGCCTTGTCGATTTTGCTTTGGTTTTTGTGTACCTTTCCGCAGCCGCCAGAAGGCGCAACGCTTCCGGCAATTGATTATAGTTTTGCCGGTATGCTGGGACATTTGATTCAACCTATTTTTGCGCCGCTTGGCTTTAACTGGCAAATCTGTATTGCACTGATTCCAGCAATGGCAGCGCGTGAAGTGGTTGTGGCCGCACTCGGAACGGTATATGCACTGTCTGCTACCAGTGAAGATGCGGTTACGCAAGGGCTATCGAGTCTGATCAGTGCTGATGGTTCAGGATGGTCGCTTGCAACCGGGCTTGCTTTGCTGGTGTGGTTTGTTTATGCGCCGCATTGCTTGGCCACATTGGCGACGGTTCGTCGTGAAACGGGATCGTGGAAAAATGTGGCTGTGATGACTGGATATTTGTTCGGTCTGGCGTATTTGATGTCATTTTTGACGTATCAATTGGCATCACGTTTTTTCTCTTGAGTGGTTGAGGTGGAGCATGATTGAGTATCTGATTATTGCAGTATTGGTCATCTGGAGTGCATGGGTAGTGTTCAGGAAAGTCTTTCCGAAAACTTCGACTGCGCTATTTATGTCACTTTCAGATCAGTGCCAACAACGTGGCTGGCACGCACTGGCAACACGCTTAAAACCCAAAATGGTGGCCGGATGTGGTGGTAGCTGCGGATGTTCGACTGACGATAAGCCGACATCGCCAGTGCAAGAGATCAAGCCGGTAAAATGGTTGCAATAATACCGCAGATCAACTGATTAAAAAGCCATCAAATCGATGGCTTTTTTTACGCGCTGACACAAAAAACGTCGAATAAAACCAAAACTGAAAAAGCATTCAAAACCCCAAAGTGCTACCATTTTGGCAATCAATTTTTGTCACAATGCGGGGCATGCATGCTTATACAACGGGGTGGACTAAAAGTCGTTGCGGGTCTAGGAATCTCAGGGGTTTCCGCCGTTAATTTTTTACATGAACAAGGCTACCGCGTTGCTGTCACAGATTCTCGTGCAGTCCCCCCGGGGCATGATCAGATTCCGGCAGAGGTGCAAACTCATTTTGGTGCGCTGGATCTGGAGTTGCTCTTACAAGCAGAAGAAATTATTTTAAGCCCTGGATTAGCGCCACAGTTGCCTGAAATTCAGCAAGCAATTGCGCACGGTATACCCGTGATCGGCGATATTCAGGTATTACGCCGTGCCACTACTGTTCCCATTGTGGCGATTACTGGTTCAAATGCCAAAAGTACGGTCACCACCTTGTTTGGTCAGATGGCCAAAGATGCAGGCAAACGCGTAGCAGTAGGGGGGAACTTAGGTCGTCCGGGACTCGATTTACTAAAAGACGAGCCTGAATTGCTGGTGCTTGAGCTGTCAAGTTTTCAGCTCGAAACCACCTCTCATCTGAATGCCGAAGTAGCTGTTGTATTAAACATGAGTGAAGATCATCTGGATCGTCATGGGGATATGCTAGGTTATCATCAGGCCAAGCACCGAATTTTTCAGGGCGTAAAAAAGGTGGTGTACAACCGTGATGACGGCTTAACCCGTCCACTTGTGCCAGACAACACCCCGATGCAAAGCTTTGGACTGAATGCACCAGACATCAATCAATACGGTGTGTTGCGCGAAGATGACGGGACGATGTGGCTTGCACGTGGTCGTAACCGCCTCATCAAAAGCACCGAGCTGTACATTCAAGGCACGCACAATATTGCCAATGCACTGGCCTGCTTAGCACTTGGCGAAGCAATTGGACTACCGCTCGACTCCATGCTCGAGACACTCAAGCAGTTTAAGGGCCTAGAGCACCGCTGTGAATACGTTAAAACTGTTCATGATGTACGTTACTATAATGACTCAAAAGGCACCAATGTCGGCGCTACATTGGCAGCCATTGATGGCCTCGGTGCCGCCATTCAACCCCAACATGGTCAAGTGGTGGTGATTTTAGGAGGACAGGGTAAAGGGCAAGATTTCAGCTTGCTGCGCCCATCGGTTGAAAAATATGTCAAAACGGCAATTCTGATGGGTGAAGATGCCCAACAAATTGAACAAGCATTACAGGGAACAGCGTCAATGGTGCATGTTTCAACTTTGCAAGACGCCGTGACTCAGGCGCAACAGCATGCCCAAGAAAACGACGTCGTATTGCTGTCTCCTGCCTGTGCAAGCTTTGATATGTTTAAAGGCTATCCAGATCGCGGGCATCAATTTGTTGCTTGTGTAAATGCCCTTGTTTAAATAACAAAAATCAGAAGGATAATGTGATGGCTGGCTTTGCTCAGACAACCATAACCAAAATTAATCAATGGTACGATCGCTGGATGCCGCGTGTACCGACCGAAATGACGGCGCGTAACGTGCTGATTTTCTGTGTGGTGTGCTTGCTTTGTATTGGTTCGGTGATGGTGGCATCCGCTTCGATGCCGTATGCCGAATATATGCATGAGAATCCATTTCACTATGTGGTTCGCCATGCGATTTCAATTGCAACCGCCGCAATCGTGGCCTATTTCGTTTATAAAGTACCGCTGAATGTCTGGTTTAAAAATACCTTTTCATTATGGCTGATCACGATTTTGCTGTTGCTTGCCGTTTTAGTGATTGGAACAGAAGTGAACGGTTCGCGCCGCTGGATTCGACTGGCAGGTTTTACCCTACAGCCGACCGAAGTTGCCAAAGTGATGATGGCCATTTTTACCGCCGATTATGTGGTACGACGTGCCAAAGAGGTGCGTACCCATTGGAAAGGACTGGTTCGCTTAAGTGGTGTTATGGCCATTACGGTCGGGCTGATTATTGCTGAGCCAGATTTGGGCGCCACCGTAGTGATTGTCCTGATGATGGTCGGTATTTTCTTCTTGGCTGGCGCACCGCCCACTCAGTTTGCGATTATGCTGGGCGCGGTCGTGATGGGCATCGGCTTTTTAATTTTGTTTGAACCTTATCGTCTGGCACGTGCCTTATCATTTACCAATCCGTGGGCAGATCCACTCGGAACAGGCTATCAGCTTTCAAATGCATTAATGGCCTTTGGCCGCGGGGAATGGTTCGGTACAGGGCTCGGGCACAGTGTACAAAAGCTCTCTTACCTGCCTGAGGCACATACCGACTTTATGCTGGCGGTATTGGGTGAAGAGTTCGGTTTTGTCGGTATTTCGATTGTCATCGGCTTGTCGTTTACTATGCTGGCGTGCTGTATCAAAATTGGTCATCGTGCACTGAAGCACAACTTCTTGCGCGCAGGTTATCTGGCGTATGGGATCAGTATTATTTTTCTGCTACAGATCATTGTAAATGCAGGAATGAATATGGGCTTGATGCCAACCAAAGGGCTTACCTTACCGTTTATTAGTTATGGTGGAACATCATTAATGATGTGTGCTGCGATGATTAGTCTGATTTTGCGTGTCGATGCTTCCACGCAAGAGCTCAATCCAGATCGTGAAGAATCGAATTTCTAATCGATTTGCTTCAATAAAAAAACCGTCATTTGACGGTTTTTTTATTATTGGATTAGAGATAAATCCCTTCGAGCATGGTGTGTTTGGGAATCTGCTCTACATCCCACTGAGCCACGGCCTGCGCAAGCATCTGCCGAGGTGTATCACGTTCTACATTAGGTTGCTGCAAGGCGTTAAGTGCCTGTTGAATATAATCAGCTGCGTGTGCCGGATCGAGTGCAGCCGCCAGATTTTGCTTGGAAAGCTTTTGTCCGTGCTCGTTCATCGCCAGTGGTAAATGCATATAGCGCGGTGTGGGGTAACCCAGAAGCTGCTGAAGCCAAATTTGCCGTTGGGTGTTGTCGAGTAAATCTGCACCACGCACCACATCTGTGACACCTTGTAGGTAATCATCGACCACCACTGCCAGTTGATAGTTTAAAATGCCGTCACGGCGCTTTAATACAAAATCACCGAGTTCATCGGCCAGATTGCTGCATTGTCTGCCCTGCAAACGATCTTCAAAACAAATGGGCGCTGCGCTGACTTTGACCCGAATGGCCTGATGTTCAAAGGCTAAACTCAGTGTTTGACAGGTGCCAGGATAAATGGCATTGGAGCCGAGGAGTTTACGGGTGCATTGACAGGCATAAATCTGCCCCTGTGCATGTAATTGGTCGAGCACCTGTTCGTACAGCGTCAAACGATTGCGCTGAAACACAATTTCATCGTCTGGCTCAAAACCAAAGGCATCAATGCATTTTAAAATATGTGCTTCACTGCCCGGGTAGATTCGTGGAATATCGGTATCTTCGATGCGAACCAGCCACTTGCCTTGATGCGCTTTGGCATCACAATAGCTGGCAATGGCAGTAATGAGCGATCCAAAATGCAAAGGGCCGGTTGGCGATGGCGCAAACCGACCCACATAAGCAGTATCACGATGAGGCATCGTATTAACCGTTATTTTGCTTCTCTTTGATCTCTGCAAGCGTCTTACAGTCGATACATTGGGTGGCTGTTGGACGTGCTTCTAAACGACGCAGACCAATTTCAATGCCGCAAGTTTCACAGTAACCGTAATCACCTGCTTTAATTTCTTCAAGCGACTGCTCGATTTTACGAATCAATTTACGTTCGCGGTCGCGGGTACGTAACTCAATTGCAAACTCTTCTTCCTGCGTGGCACGGTCGTTGACATCAGGCAATGCTGATGATTCATCTTGCATGGTATTTAGGGTGCGATCCACTTCGCTCATTAATTCACTTTTCCACGCCTCAAGGATTTGGCGAAAGTGATCCAATTGAGCATCAGACATGTATTCTTCGTTTTTCTTAGGCTGATAAGGCGCGATACCAAATAAGCTGGCAGTAGTGCCCCCTTCAGAGGCCTTTGGCTTGGCTTTGCGTGCAGGCTTAGCCGCCTTTTCGGCGTCTAGAACTTGGGTATTTTCGTCTAAGACGTGGTTTTGGTTGTCATTCGCCATAAAGGGCATTCCTCATCATATACGTATTATCTATACGCAAAAAATATGGTGGTATGCAAGTGTTTTTTATCCAATCCCGTTGGCGGATTTTCCCTCGGGGACGTCATCATATAGAGTTTTACACGAACATGATAGTCGTGCCGATGTGGATTTTATGTGAATCTATCGGACTCAAGCCTTAAAATAAGCCAAAAAAATAAAAAAGAAAAGTTAATAGCCTGAAATTTCAGTATTTATGTTTTGTAGCATTTTTTCGATACGATGAATATGGCTTTCAAACTCACCATTTGCTTGTAGTTTCAGCACGCGATAGCCAGACGGCAAGGCATCAAAGGCAAAGTCATCGCTTCTGGGTTTGAATTGAACCGAAGTCGAGGGCGATGATAAAAACTCGACATGTTCCCAGCGATGTGAGGACTCTTGATGCACATGGCCGCACAGCACTGCCTTAACTTGTGGATGAGCGTGAATGACATCCAGTAATGTGGCGGTATTTTTTAGTTTGTGCTGGTCAATCCATTTGGATTGCATTTCAAATGGGTGATGATGACACGCCAAAATCATGGACACATTCGGGTGCTGTTGAAGATGTTGCTGCAGTTGCATTAACTGATGGTCGCTGATCCAGCCATCGACTTTCCCGACTACAGCACTGTTCAAGAGCACCAGATGCCATTGGCCCATCGCCACAATACTGATATCTTGCGATGACGATGCATGAAAGGGAAAATGTGCAGGATCGTCGTGATTGCCTGGCACATGAAAAAATGGAATGCCCAGGGTTTGCATATAATCAAGATAACGTGCATAGGTGACTGCGGTAGGGGTCTGTGCCAGATCACCCGTATGAATAATGGCATCGATCTTGGGATAATGTGCCCGAATATGTGCGATCACCTGATGAAAACTCTGTTCAGGATTAATGCCCACGAATTCATGCTGAGGGTCTTCAAGCAGATGCGTGTCGGTAATTTGAATAATTACATGCGCCTGACTTGAAAAAGGGGCTACCTGAAACATAGTCATATATCTCTTAAGTCGGTGGAGAGTTGAATCTGTTGCCAGAGCCACTGTAACGCCATAATGACGGGTGCATTACGCAAACGCCCAGAACTCAGCAGCATCTCGATTTGGGAATAATCTAAAATATGTAGCTGGATATTTTCGTTTTCCTCTGGCAAACCAAAGATGCCCCCATATTCTGGAAGATCGGTTTGTGCAGCATAGAGGTGAAAAAGTTCCGAACAGGCACCTGCCGATGGATAGAACGAGAATAAATGCGTCAGTTCATCGATTTGACACCCAGATTCTTCGACACTTTCACGACGAACACATTCTTCCGGTGGTTCATCGCCATCAAGTACACCCGCAATAATTTCAAGTTGCCACGGCGATTGAGTGTCATCGAGTGCACCGACCCGAAATTGTTCAATAAGCGCAAATTTTTGTTGGGTGTGGTTGTAAAGCAACACGCCAGCAGCCTGTTTTCTTCGAATTAGTTCGCGCTGGAAAGGCTGGGTATAATGCGATTGCCCAAAAAGTCGATGCTTGAGTGTGACTTTTTCAAGCTGTGTAAATCCCTGATAGAGCGATTCACGGTTTTCTACCTCAACATCATCATGTGAATAACTGGCTTGTTCTATTATGGTCATACTCATTATTAAAAAGGATGAAATACGTGACTGTATTTCATCCTAACTGAGTTCAATTTAAAGACAAATGCTTTTTTCGTATTTTTAGAGCTTTTGATACAGTTTTTGACCGTTTGCGTGATAGGCCGCTTTCATGCTCTTGAGACCCTGTTCAATGTCTTCAGATGAAGCATCGATTGCAGTGCTATTCTCCTGATTTTGTGCATAATTACGCACGTTTTGAGTGATTTTCATCGAGCAGAATTTCGGACCGCACATCGAGCAAAAGTGTGCCGATTTATGTGCCTCTTTGGGTAGCGTTTCGTCGTGCATGCTGCGCGCCGTATCTGGATCTAGACTCAGATTAAACTGGTCATCCCAACGGAATTCAAAACGTGCTTTAGACAAGGCATTGTCACGAACTTGCGCACCCGGATGACCCTTGGCCAAGTCGGCGGCATGTGCTGCAATCTTATAGGTGATAATCCCGTCTTTAACATCTTTTTTGTTGGGTAGACCTAAATGCTCTTTGGGTGTGACGTAGCACAGCATCGCCGTACCGTACCAGCCAATCATGGCAGCACCAATGGCTGAGGTAATATGGTCATAACCCGGTGCGATATCGGTGGTGAGTGGCCCTAAAGTATAAAAAGGTGCTTCTTTACAAACCTCAAGTTGCAGATCCATATTTTCTTTAATCATGTGCATCGGTACGTGACCCGGTCCTTCAATCATGACCTGCACATCGTGTTCCCAAGCGCGTTGAGTCAGTTCACCTAAAGTGCGTAGTTCACCAAACTGTGCCGCATCGTTGGCATCTTGGATACAGCCTGGACGCAAGCCATCACCCAAGCTAAACGAGACATCGTAAGCCTTCATGATTTCGCAAATTTCATCGAAATGCGTGTACAGGAAGTTTTCTTCATGATGCGCCAAACACCACTGCGCCATAATTGAACCACCACGCGATACAATACCCGTCAGGCGATTGGCAGTTAAAGGCACATAGCGCAGTAACACGCCGGCATGAATGGTAAAGTAATCGACGCCTTGTTCGGCCTGTTCAATGAGTGTGTCTTTAAAAATTTCCCAGGTCAGATCTTCGGCCACACCGTCTACTTTTTCCAGCGCCTGATAAATCGGAACGGTTCCAATCGGCACAGGGGAGTTACGGATGATCCATTCACGGGTTTCATGAATATTTTTACCCGTCGACAAATCCATGATGGTGTCTGCGCCCCAGCGTGTGGCCCAAGTCATTTTCGCAACTTCTTCATCGATACTCGAGCCTAAAGCCGAATTTCCGATATTGGCATTGATCTTGACCAGAAAATTACGTCCGATAATCATCGGTTCAATTTCAGGGTGGTTAATGTTGGCCGGAATAATTGCCCGACCAGCTGCCACTTCCTGACGCACAAACTCAGGGGTAATTTCGGTTAGGTTTTTGGCACCGAAATTCTGTCCAGCGTGTTGGCGCATGTCGACATTGTCGCGCTGGCGCTGGTTTTCACGGATGGCGATATATTCCATTTCCGGTGTGATAATGCCTTTTCTGGCATAGTGCATTTGAGTAACATTCTGTCCGGCTTTGGCACGGCGAGGTTTTTGAATGTGTGCAAATCGAATATCGGCTGTACGGATATCTTTTAAACGTTCCTGACCAAAAGCTGAGCTGAGGGTACTCAGTTGTTCGGTATCTTGACGCGCTTCAATCCAGTGCTGGCGCACGTGTGGCAAGCCTTTATTTAAGTCAATCTGTACATTTGGATCGGTATACACGCCCGATGTGTCATAGACCATCACGGGTGGATTATGTTCTCCGCCCAAACCAGTGGGTGTATCGGTCAGTTCAATCTGACGCATAGGGACCTGAATGTCTGGGCGAGAGCCTTGGATGTACACTTTGCGAGATGCAGGCAAAATACGGGTCAGGTCTTTTGCATCTTGTTCGTGTTGCGCTGAGAGATCAGCAGAAGAAAGATTCGTTAATTGGTTCATGGCATGATCCTTATGAAAAACACTAACGAATCAAGCAACCAAAAACGATGGCGGGTGTATTTGTAGAACACAAATAGAGGGCTTAAGATTTTGATAACTTGATTCCTACGCAGGTTCTAACCTGATCAGGTTCAACGGTACTCGGGATCAAATCATTGCAAGGCAATCATTTACCCAATCTCAGCGAGTTATTACTCGCGCTCCGTCAAGCATGCGCCCATACTAGCACGGATTGCGGATATTTAAAGATCAAAATATGCCACTTTTTAAGAACAAATCCCGATCGGGATCAATTGTATTTTTGCCTGATTTTTCTTAGTCTAGAACAGCACTATTCAAGGTTGATCATTCTTAGATGTCTATAAAAAAACTGATTGTCGTTATGGGGATGTTGGGCGGTGTTCAGTCGCTGTTTGCACTGGATCTGGTGGGTGCCTACGATCTGGCAAAAAGAAATGACCCAACCTTGCAAGCCAATTTGTATCAGTTTCAGGCTGATCAACTCAATTTGGGCATTGCCAAAGGTGCCTTGTTACCTACAGTGACCTTGGCGGGCAATCTGACGCGTGACAGACAATCCGTTAAAAATGATCAGTCTTTCGATTTTCCGGGTGGCACAGATGTGTCGAACAGCTTGATTAGTAACACATCGACCAAGAGACAGGTTTCTTTAACCGCACGTCAACCGCTATTTCGAATGGATGCATGGCAGGGCTATAAGCAAGTAAAAACCTCGGTTCAGCTGAGTGAAGTCACGCTGAAAATCCAGATACAGCAACATCTGTTAGATGTCGCACAGGCATATTTTAATGTACTGCGTCAGCAGTCGCTCAACCGCACCTATTTACAAGAAGAACAGGCATTATCTGAACAATTAAAGATGATGAATGCCAAATTACAGCAGGGCTTATTGGCGCGAAGCGATGTCAGTGAAGCCAATGCGCAGTATCAAAATGCGCGGGCGAACCGCATTTCAGGTCAGGTGCAGCAGATGCTGGCTCAAGAGCAACTCAATCGGTTTATTGGGCATAACCCAGATCAGGGATTAGCTGTGCTTCGCACCGATGTGGTGTATCAGCCACCAGTCCCTGCACGCCTAGACGACTGGTTGCAACTGGCTCAGACGCACAATTTATCTATTCAGCAAGCTCGTCTACAGCGCCAATATGCAGACGATAACCGCCGTGTGGAAAAAGCAGCACTTTATCCACAGTTAAATGCATTGGCCACTTATGGTTATACCAAACAAAGTCCAGATACACTGATTTCCACCAATGGTGCCTTTGATCAGATTGGACTGGAGCTAAGCTGGAATCTATTTAATGGCGGACAGACCCAGACCTCAATTAAAAAAGCCGTTGCCCAGCTTGATCAGGCACAGGCCCAACTCGATGCTGCAGAGCGCAGTGCCAGCGTTGAGGTCAAGCAAGCCTTTTTACAATTACAAACCGACCAATCCAAACTCGACGCGCGACAAGCGGCCATGCGTTCAGCAGAACAGGTGTCGCAGGCTTCTTTGGCAAGTTATAACGAAGGCCTGAAAACCATGGTGGATGTCTTGCTGGCGCAGCGTAATGCGTTTTCGGCCAAGCAAGAATATGTCAATGCCCAATATGATTATCTGATCAATGTGCTCAAGCTCAAAGCTGCGGTTGGACAACTTAGTGAGGAAGATCTGGTGCAGATGAATACATGGCTCAGCAACGATTAAATTTTGAATGAAATTGCGGCATTGTCATTAAAGTTTCACAATGAATGTGCTTTAATCTCTGCTCAACTTTGTACCGTGCATTTAGCCCGTTTTGGAGGCTGTCTTGAGTCCAACTAATCCTGTCTTGACCCACCATATTTCCTCTCAATTTAACGAGGATCTGCAAGGGGTGAATACCAAATTCATGACCATGGGTGGGCTGGTCGAGCAGCAGGTGGCCAATGCAATTCATGCCTTGCTGGATACCGACGTCGAAATGGCGGTCGATGTACAATACCAAGACAACGTGGTGAACCAGTATGAACGCGAAATCGATGAGGGACTGACCCTGATCTTGGCGCGCCGTCATCCTGCTGCAATTGACTTGCGTATGGTGATTGCCATGAGTAAAGCCAATACCGACCTTGAGCGTATTGGCGATGAAGCTGCAAAAATTGCCCGTATTGCACAAAATTTATGTGAAGAAGGCGGTTCTCCACGTGGCTACATGGAAACACGCCATATTGGGAATCAGGTACGTGTCATGATTCATGATGCCTTGGATGCCTTTGCACGACTCGATGCAGAACAAGCTTTAAGAGTATTACTGGCTGATGCCGACATTGATCGTGAATATCAGTCTGCGACACGAACCTTAATGACTTATATGATTGAAGATCCACGACATATATCGCGAGTGATCAATGTGATGTGGGTGCTGCGCTCACTTGAACGTATTGGCGATCATGCGCGTAATATTTCAGAGCAAGTCATTTATATGGCCAAAGGCCTCGATGTACGACACACCAAAATTGAAGAAATTGAACAACATGTGCAGCGTAAATAACTCTATTGTGATCAAGCACATTGTTGTCAGCCACAAAACACCTTAGCGATATGCTAAGGTTTTTTATATGCACGTAAAAATCGAATCACGTGACCTCAAAACTGACGCCGATCAACCTCAATTTTAAATAAAAAAAATCCCAGATTTTTTGGGGGAAAATCTGGGATGAAAACATCGTTAAGCTGCATTTTTATTTAAGATGCGGGGTAACATCTTGCTATAGGTTTATAGTAGATCACATTGGTGTGGATGTCTTGAGTAGTCTTGTGAGGCTATGTAATGTTATATGATGATCTGTAAGATTATAAAAACAACGTAGTGAATCCGTGACTCAATGAGTTATGGCGTACACATAAAAAAACAGGCAGACCGTTCTAAGGTCTGCCTGAGTCAACCAGAAAAGCAAGATTAGTCTTACTCGGGTTTCCAGCCTTCGGCAGTTTCAACACTGGCATCATTATTGAAGAACTTTTCACGCTGTTCTTCCAGAAACTTTTTCGCTTCAGGTTCAAAAACGTTGAGTCGCTTTTCATTAATGAGCGTGGTTTGATGCTTCAGCCATTCTTGCCATGCCTGTTTGGACACATGTTCAAACAGTTCCTGACCTTTGGCTCCCGGAAATGGCGCAAAATCGAGGCCTTCCATTTCTTTTTGATATTTACGACAAAATACGTGACGAGTCATGGCGTTTCCTTAAGCATAAAGTTGGGCAAGACGGTCATGAGCGCGCGCAATTGCAGCTTCAACCTGTTTTGGTGATGTTCCGCCAATATGGTCACGCGCATTGACAGAGGCTTCAAGGGTGAGGGCTTTGTCAAATACATCGGCGCCGATCAAATCGGAAAACTGTTGGAGTTGCTCAAGTGAAAGTTCAGACAGATCTTTATCTTCTTGTACGCCAAGTGCCACTGCTTTACCCACGATCTCATGCGCATCGCGAAATGCCACGCCTTTTTTCACAAGGTAGTCGGCAAGATCGGTTGCAGTCGAGAATCCACGAAGTGCAGCTTCACGCATAATCTCAATGTTTGGAACCAATGCCGGCACCATGTCGGCAAAGGCCATTAATGAACCGCGTACGGTATCAATCGCATCAAACAACGGTTCTTTGTCTTCTTGGTTGTCTTTGTTATAGGCTAGTGGCTGACCTTTCATGAGCGTGAGCAAGCTAATCAAATCGCCAAACACACGTCCTGATTTACCACGAATCAGTTCAGGTACGTCTGGATTTTTCTTTTGCGGCATAATCGATGAGCCAGTACAGAAGCGATCTGGAATATTCACAAATTTGAACTGTGCCGAAGTCCATAGAATCAGCTCTTCAGACATGCGTGACAAATGCATCATGATCAGTGCAGCTGCTGCATTAAATTCAATCGCAAAATCACGATCAGATACTGCATCGAGTGAATTTTCAGAAACAGCTTCAAAACCAAGTAGCTGCGCCGTATAGGCACGATCAATCGGATACGTGGTTCCTGCTAGAGCAGCAGAACCCAATGGCATACGGTTCACGCGTTTGCGGCAGTCTTGCAGACGCTCGGTGTCACGAACAAACATTTCAAACCAAGCCAACAGATGATGTCCGAAGGTTACTGGTTGAGCGGTTTGTAAGTGGGTAAAGCCTGGCATAATGGTATGCGTATGGCTGGCAGCCAAACCTAACAAGCCCTTTTGCAGGCGCTGTAAAATCGACAAAATATCGTCAATTTCATCGCGTAGGTACAAGCGAATGTCGGTAGCGACTTGGTCGTTACGGCTGCGGCCGGTGTGCAGTTTTTTACCCGTAATCCCAATACGCTGAGTCAAACGTGACTCAATATTCATGTGCACATCTTCTAAATCAATACGCCATTCAAAGCGGCCAGCTTCGATTTCGGCTTTGATTTCACTCAAGCCCTGAATAATATCGTCACGCTCTGCATCAGTGAGTACACCGACTTTGGCAAGCATGGTTGCATGCGCGATAGAGCCTGCGATATCTTGTTTATAAAAACGTTGGTCAAATTGCACAGATGCGGTAAATTCAGCAACAAAGGCATCGGTCGCTTCGGTAAAACGACCGCCCCACATACCAGACGTTTGGTTTGCGGTTGGCTGTTCAGCGGATTGAGAAGATGTGGTCATGTCGGCTCGGTAAAATAAAAAAGAGTATAACAAATTCTGCCGCACTTGCCGACGCATCAAATGACAAGAAAACACAGCGCAGGCACAAGACAGCAATGCAGAAATCCTATTTTTTTACCAAAATTGGTCGTTGGCAACATTTATTGGAACTGATTGTGGCCAGTAATGTGCTGGCGTTGGTGCTTACACTGGCAGAAGCAGGGACGTGGGCAGCCTTCGATGGGTTGCGCTTAATGCAATATATTTTGTTCATTAATTGGGTGGTTTTTGCTTTTTCGGCACTGATCGATCGCTTTCAAAGTAATTTACATCGTTTACCGCAGGTTGCTGCCTTGGGGGTGGCGTTCGTTCTGTTACAAATGATTGTATTGCTCACCACCATCGCAACCAATCTTATGCTGCACTGGGGGAGTCACTTTCATTTTCATACCTTAACATGGCCACAGTTGTTTACTGGCGCCAGCATGCATCTCAGTTATGGCGTGTTATTGGGTGGTTTTTGCCTACGTTATATGTACATGCGGGATCAATGGTTGAAGCAGCAATATAGTGAATTAAATGCCAGAATTCAGGCCATGCAGGCGCGTATTCATCCACATTTTTTGTTTAATAGCCTCAACAATGTAGTCAGTTTGATCAGTATCGATCCGGAAAAAGCCGAAACCTTACTGATCCATTTGTCTCGTTTGTTTAGAGCCAGTTTTCAAGAGCTAAAACTGGTCAGCTTGGCCGATGAAATCGAACTTTGCCAACGCTATTTGGCCATCGAAAGTGTGCGTTTAGGTAGCCGATTGCATGTGGAATGGAAATTTGATCCGAATCAGCCCCAATTTCAACAGGTCCAGATTCCACTCCTGACTTTACAACCTTTGCTGGAAAACTGTATTTTTCATGGCGTTGAACCGAGTAGTTCGCGCAGTACCATTACAATACTGGTTGAAATATTGCAAAGTGAGGTCAGTATAGTCATTACTAATCCGTACAGTCTGGATAAAATAAAATCGAGAAATGGGCACGGTATTGCCGTTGAAAATGTGAAGCAGCGTTTAATTGCGTACTATGGACGTACAGTAAAATTTCAAAATTATTGCGCACGTGAGTTATATACCACAGTGGTAAGTTATCAATACCGATCAAAATAATAAGTCTGAAACCCCTTAAAAACAGGATGTCATGGGGCCACGACAAAGGAGGAAAAATGAGGATTCTGATTTGTGACGATGAACCTCTTGCGATTGAACGTTTGTCACGGTTGGTGATGCAATTGGGGCATGAAGTGGTTGCGCATGCCTGTAATGGTCGTGACGCGATTGAGCTGGTGGATCAACATCAGCCTGATGTGGTGCTGCTGGATATTCAGATGCCAGAAATGAACGGCTTATTATGTGCAGAACAATTAGGTACATTCGATCCAATGCCGGCGATTATTTTTTGCACCGCCTACGATGATCATGCACTGGATGCGTTTAAATCCAAAGCACAAGGTTATTTACTCAAACCGATTGCGCAAGACGATCTGGCGCGTGTATTGCATCAGTTGCCGCGTTTAAATCAGGCCCAGATCACGCACATTAAACAACAAGATACCCATGATCGTCCTCATCAGCGCCAGCATATTACGGCACGTACTTATCGTGGTGTTGAACTGATTCCGGTTGAAAATATTTACTATTTTCTGGCAGATCAGAAATACGTCACCGTACGTCATAAGCATGGCAGTGTGCTGATCGACGAGACACTCAAAGATCTCGAGCATGAATTTCAAGATCGTTTTATTCGTATTCATCGCAATGCATTGGTCTCGATGGATTATTTGGACGGTCTGGAGCTGATCAGTTCAGGACAATATCAGGTACGCTGTAAAGAGGTCGATGAACGGCTTGCGGTCAGTCGGCGTCATTTACCCTATTTGCGTGATCGCATGCAAAAACTATAAATTTGAGCCAACTTGATCCTGATTTGATGCGCTACGGGGATATTTTACTTGCATTTTTAATCAATCAAGTTAAGTTTAGAGTCTGTTTTTTTATCGATCTGAGCCCTTATGCAGACTTTAAAGATTGCTACACGACAAAGCCCGCTTGCACTTTGGCAGGCAGAACACATTCGTGATCGTTTACAGGCACTTCATCCGGGACTTCAGGTTGAGCTGGTCAAATTTGTGACCCAAGGTGACAAAATTTTAGATACGCCCTTAGCCAAAATTGGGGGTAAAGGCTTATTTGTCAAAGAGCTTGAGGCGGCATTACTGGATGGGCGGGCAGATCTGGCCGTGCATTCCATGAAAGATGTACCGATGCATTTGCCTGAAGGATTAAGCCTCGCGGTGATCTGTGAGCGAGAAGATCCACTTGATGCTTTTGTATCGAATGAGATTAGCCATTTCGATGCACTGCCACAGGGTGCACGCGTGGGTACATCGAGTTTGCGCCGTAAGTGCCAGATTTTAAAGCAACGTCCAGATTTGAATATTATCGATTTACGCGGCAATGTAGGCACGCGGTTATCGAAGCTGGATCAGGGTCAATACGATGCGATTATTCTGGCCAGTGCAGGCCTAAAGCGTTTAGGTCTGAACGAGCGTATTCGCCACACGCTGCTGCCACAGATGAGTTTACCTGCGGTAGGGCAAGGTGCATTAGGGCTGGAATGCCGTTCAGATGATCATGCATTACTGGAACTGATCGCACCACTTGCGCATGAGCATACCAGTGCATGCGTACGTGCCGAACGAGCTTTTAATGCGTATCTTGAAGGCGGTTGTCAGGTACCGATAGCAGGTTATGCCACTCTTGATTATGACCTCTTGACGTTAGAAGGACGAGTTGGCAGTGTAAAGGGTGATGTCCTGTTGAAAGATATCGTTCAGGGGCATCCTGATCAGGCGGAAGCACTTGGCATTCAACTTGCTAAACAATTACTTGATCAAGGCGCTGGCGATTTACTGCGCGAGTTATATCGCGACTAAATATGTATTTTATCAACACGCGACCTCTGGATCGAGCCGATGAGCTAACACAAGCCTTGGCTGCGCAAGGCTTTCGGGTTGAGTGTCTGCCATTACTGGAACTGGTGGAGCAGCCCTTCGATGCGCATTTGAACGCGCTTTATCAAGACTTAACGCATGCGCAAGTGATCGTGGTGGTGAGCCCGACTGCGGTTGAAATTGGAATGCGCTATTTGCAGCGTGCAGGGCTCACCTTGCAGGATGTGGCACAGGCTGACTGGATTGCCGTAGGGCAGCAAACAGCACAAGCATTGTCGCATTATGGTATTCAGGCGCATGTACCGACGATCGAAAGTTCGGAAGGGATGCTGCATCTCCCTGTTTTTGAAACTCAGAGCGCGCTCCATCGTGTGGCCTTTTGGCGTGGTGAAGGCGGTCGGCAATTTATGATGCAACACCTGGCCGAGCAAGGGATTCAAATTCTCAATTTTGTTTTATATGATCGCTGCTGTCCTCTGGCTAGCAAACAGCAGATTGGCAATATTGCAGCCAAAATTAAAGAACAAAAACAAAGGGCTTGGGTATTAATCAGTAGTGAAGCCAGTTGGCTCAACTGGCTGGCACTGACCCAGCATGATACGCCACTCTTTGATTTATGCGATTACGTGGTCTTGGGCGAACGACTCGAACAAATATTAACGATCTATCAGAACCAGTCTTCACAGAGTTTTACTATCATACGTGTGGAGAATCTTAAGGCGGCAACGCTTTTGCGTCACTTACAGGCATAATCAGGAACATTATGAGAAAAATTTTATCTGTCATTTTGATTTTAGCTTTAGGTTGGTTGGCCAAGCTAAGTTATGACATGTTTCAAATTTCTCAGCAGCTTCCGGTGCTTCAACAAAATTTACTTAAACTCGATCAAAATAATGCCAAGCTGAACGATCAACTGGTGGCTTTACAACGCCAGATCGGTACAGCACCTGAACAGCATTCGCCTTCATCGGCACCGGTTACAAATGCTGCTTTTACAGCAAATCCGGTTGTTTTGATCAAGCAACAGTTGGAGTTTGTCGAATTTGCATTGCAACAACAACAATATACGTTGGCAGTTGAAAAGCTCAATGAACTGGATCAATCTTTAGGGCTATTTAATCTGGCACCTACACTCAAAGACAGTCTGCATGTGGCTTTGGCCCAAGACCGACAAACCATTCAGCAGGTGGTGAATGTTAAATCGGCACAGCGTGAACAATTTAATGCCTTAATTTCGCAAATGGACAAACTGCTACAACAAGCTGGACATCAGTCGCGTGTGGAGCTTGATCGTAGTGACACGACGTATTTCTGGCAAGGCTGGTTCCAGTTTGAGAAGGTTCAGCAACCCTCAGCCAATCTTATGAATCGACAATTAGTTTTTAAAGAAGTTCAGTTGCGCTTGATTTTAGCCAAACAAGCACTTAATTTGGGGCAGGTCACTGAGTATCAAACCACTATCCAAACCATCATCGAGCAAATAGGCCAGCTACCCGATAAAAACAGCCAGCAATTAAAATCAAAATTTGAAAAACTCAAGCAGGTGCCCGTTGTTCCTGTACCTAAACTTGCCGCTTTAGCGCTGATCGGCTAGAAGGACGCTGTATGAAAGGATTAATCTGGACCTATCTGATTGGTGCCTTGTTTGTTTTGGCGATACTGAGTGTTTTAAGTTATGGCTATGGTGCCGGGTATGTGTATGTCTACTGGCGTGACTGGCAGCTACAAACAACTGTTTGGGCATCCATTTTTGTCATTGCCATATTAGGTTTTGTGTTGCAACTGCTCTGGATTAGCGTGAAGCGCTATTTAAGCCGTGAGCAACGTAAACTAGAAACGGTTTTTGATTTTAAAAACCTACATCCTTATGAACAACTTGGTGTCATCTGGCTGCTTGATGCTGCACAAGATCAACATGCATTTATCGATCGAATTTTTACCCAATCTGGTTTGTTAAAAGGCATTGTTGAATCCAAGCTGCTGTCTAGGCAAGGTCATTATACACAGGCACTCAACGCACTGAATCATACTGCGCCGATGGCATTTGAGCTGGCAGAGTTGCAACGTATCGAAATTTTTCTTGCTTTGCATGATACAGAAAAGGCTTTAACGCACCTCGAATTTCTTCAACAGCATCAGTTATCACCTTGGCTCAAAGATATTGAGCAGTCCTATCGCCAAAAGATTACAGAATACTGGGGACGTTTAGCCCTTCAGCAATCTTGGTTATATTTACGTTCGCTTCAATATGGGCATCTAGATGCGCAAACACGTGATCTTTGGTTGCAACAGGTATTAACTCAGTTTGAAGATGCATCGGTAGATGATTTATACGCCTTACAGCAACGTTATTTAGAATTGGAACAAGAAATACAGACAAGGCCGTATAGCAGTAAGGTGCTCTGGCTAAAACTTTTATCACGCATGCCAGAAATGAGTATTCAGCATGAGCGTTTGGCATTGCATTTACTACGTGAACAGTTTGATCGGGACGTATTTTATTTATGGTTTCAGCAACAATTGTTAAAACAAGCACCAGATTATGCTGATATTGAAACTAAAATTGAAGAAATGGAGCAGACATATTTAAGTCAGCCGATTTTAAGTTTTGCTAAATGGTATGTTTATGAAGCCACTGAGCGGCATGCGCAAGCAGATGCATTACTGACACTGTATCCAGACAATGTTTTAATGAGCTATTTAAGAATTAAAGCGAAAATTAAAGACAATGATGAGTTGGTTCAACAGCTCAATCTTATTTTTGAAAATGATGCAAATTTTATTCAATTTAAAATATGAGAAAAAAGATGAAGGAACTCAATCAACATCCTGTTATCCATGAGCAGGCAGTCGCGTGGGGCGACATGGACGCATTCGGTCACGTGAATAATGTGTTGTATTATCGTTATATCGAAAGTGCCCGGATTAAATATATGGACATTTTGGATTTTTTTGCAGCAGAGGTGTATACCGTTGTTGCCTCAAATCAGTGCAAATATTTAAAACCCGTATTTTATCCCGATACACTTAAAATTACGGCATCTATTGAAGAGATTCGGACCAGCGGTTTTAAAATGACGTATCAGATCTGGAGTACGACACAAAATACTTGGGTGGCCAGTGCTGAAGCCATTATGGTGGTGGTCGATAAAAACACTTTAAAAAAACAGGCTATTCCAAATAATATAAAAAACAAGATTATTGAGCTTGAAACTGTCGCTGGAAATACACCTACTATTTTTAATTGAGATCAATTAAGTCAAAATTAAGATTTGTATAAATAATGAAAGCGACGCTTTAATCATATTTATTTAAATAGATTCCTGTTTTAACATGAAGACATTGCTTGATTATTTAAACTAATCTAAATATTATGAGCTTAGATGTGATTTAAACAGTTAGCGTTATTGGTCTATTGTTAAAAAGTTTTAATAAACTTGGAGTTGGTTTAAATGAAACCAGATATTAGCGAATTATCCGTTGAAGATTTAAAGCGTTTGCAAGCAGAAGCTGAGCAACTTATTGCCTCTAAAAAAGATCAAGCAATTGAAGATGCGTATAACCAAATTTTAGAAGTTGCTGAAAGCGTGGGTTATAGCGTTGAGCAGTTACTTGAATACGGCGCACAAAAACGTAAGAAAACAACACGTAAATCTGTAGAGCCACGCTATCGCAGCAAGAGCAATCCAGAAGAAACGTGGACTGGTCGTGGTAAACAACCGCGCTGGTTAGTCGCTGAGCTTGAAAAAGGTGCAAAATTAGAAGATTTCCTTATCTAATTTCATCATTCGGTCACCTTTGGCCAGTAAGCTCGATTAAACCAAGCATCTGCTTGGTTTTTTTATATAAGTGAATTGGCGATGATGGAAAAGTATGCATAATGTCGTAAAGAGAGGAAATTCCTCATCCATGGAAGACACTGTGCAGCGGTAATGACTGAATGAATAAAAAGTCGAAACAATTAAAATGGTGGATCTTTGCAGTCATTGTCTTTGGAGTATTTGTAATTTTACAGATTCCAGCCAACTGGTTAATTGCAAAATTTTCGAAAAACAACCAAATCTTGAGTAATGTCTCAGGCAATATCTGGCAAGGTCAAGCCGACTGGCATAAAGATCAGCTAAAGGGTTCTGTGCACTGGACTGTCCGTCCGATGGATCTGTTTTTATTAAAGCTTGGCGCACACGTAGAAATTCATAGTGCCAATACTGTTTTAAATGGCAATGTCGGTTATGGTTTTGGGAAAAAACTCAGCATTCGAAATTTAAACGGCGAGATTGCACCCGACACCTTAAAGGCACTCGTCAATTGGCAATGGCCAAATAATAGTATCCAGCTTAAAGATGTCCAGTTGAATTATCAAAAAGCGCAAGGATTCAGCGCAGCATCTGGCAATATGCAATGGGCGGGTGGGCCTTTGGGGTATACCTTTGCCCAGCGCCAAGAGCGTATGAATATGCCATCGCTGCAAGGGACTGTATTGAATCAAGATAATCAACTTGAATTTGATATCCGTGATCAGCGTAATCAAAAAATGGTGAATTTATTGCTGGCACCCGACCTCATGCTTGATGTTCGTCTTACCCAGCGTTTTCTACTGAATGTACCCTCATATAACGGTCAGGCCGGGCTTGATACCTATGTGATCAGTTCACGTCAGCCCCTGCTTAAAGGAGCGTCATAATGCTCAAGTCATGGGTGGAAACCATTCGGCAAAAACGGCTCGGTCAATTGGATCGCTTGGCACCTCTCATATTGGGGCTGTTGATTGTGTGGCTGTGCTGGAAGCTGGCAGCACTGTTCTGGCTAATTCTAGCCCCTCCACAGGCGATGCAGTTTGAACGGGTTCAATTAGGATCGCAACAAGCACAAATTCCGAATATCAGCAGCTTTGCCCTGTTTAACGAGCCACAATTATCGAATAATCCCAATGATCAGCAAAACTTTGAGTTACAGGGGGTGATGCTGGCGTATCCATCACGATTGTCTTCTGCTGTGATCAAGGGTAAAGACAGTGTGGATCGTTATCGTGTGGGTGAGGCAGTGGACAATAGCAGCTATCAACTCAGTGAAGTGTATTGGGATCATGTGGTTTTGAGTCAGCCCAACGGCACCACGCGTGAAATTCGGTTTAAAGGCATGGAAAATGGGCTGTATCAACCGATTCTGGGTACCACGACTACCCCTCAAAATGCTACATCCGTTCCTCCTGCAAGTAATACCGGTAGCTCTGGTTCGGGAGCCGCTTTGGGTCAGGCCATTCAGCAAATGCAGCAAAATCGTGAGCAATATTTGGAAAATATGGGCGTCAGTAGCACCGCCGATGGCTATGAGGTGACCGAACGGACACCCGCGGCTTTAAAAAATACATTGGGCTTGAGGGCTGGAGATCGTATATTGTCTGTCAATGGTCAACGTGTTGGACAAGGACAAAACGATGTTCAATTGCTCGAACAGGCGCGACGTGATGGACAAGTGAAAATAGAAATAAAACGTGGTGATCAAGTGATGACCGTACAACAAAGTTTTAAGTGATATCAGATGGTCACCATAATTTTAGGAAAAATAACCCGCTATGGCTTTATTTAATCATCGTCCCCTTTGGGCTTTAGTTGCAGCCGCTCCGGTGATGGCTGTGATCAGTACAAGCACGTATGCACAAACATGGAAAATTAATTTACGCGACGCCGATTTAACGGCTTTTATCAATGAAGTGGCGGATATCACGGGTAAAAATTTTGCAGTTGATCCACGTGTTCGAGGCAACGTCACGGTCATTTCCAACAAGCCATTAACGCGTGATGAAGTCTATGATTTATTTCTGGGTGTACTGAATGTCAATGGCGTGGTGGCGATTCCTTCTGGTAATACCATCAAACTGGTGCCAGACAGCAACGTTAAAAATGCAGGTTTACCTTACGATATGCGCAATCGCGCCCGTGGAGACCAAGTGGTCACGCGGGTTATTTGGGTAGAAAACACCAATCCAAACGATCTGATTCCGGCGCTGCGGCCTTTGATGCCTCAATTTGCCAGTCTTGCTGCCGTGCCGGGCACAAATGCACTAATTGTCTCAGATCGGGCGGCAAACATTGCGCAACTCGAAACCATTATTCGTAACCTTGATGGTACGGGGCAAAATGATGTCGAGGCCATTACCCTGCAAAATAGCCAAGCTGAAGAAATGGTGGGACTACTTGAGTCAATCAGTTCAACAGGCGCTTCAAAAGATGTGACCGGTTCACGTGTCAGAATTATTGCCGATGCCCGCACCAACCGGATTTTGATCAAAGGGGATACCGGAACGCGTAAGCGAATCCGCAACATGATTGAAACCTTAGATGTACCTTCAGCAGATCGCTTGGGTGGATTGAAGGTATTTCGTCTCAAATATGCCAGTGCCAAGAACCTGGCAGAAATTTTACAAGGGCTGGTCAGTGGTCAGGCCGTAAATAGCTCGCAAAGTAAAACTGGGAGTAACTCGGGTTCATCTTCTTCCACTGGTCTCAATAGCCTCATTGGTGGAAGTGCATCGCAGAGTAATACAACGGGCAGCAATAACGCTACATCTGGTTCATCCATTAATCTCAATAGCAGTAATAATTCTAATAATCAAAACAGCATCACCAGTTTTAACAATAATGGCGTGAGTATTATTGCCGACAGTGCACAAAATGCTTTGGTGGTGAAAGCAGAACCACAATTGATGCGCGAAATTGAATCGGCGATTCAGCAACTCGATATTCGCCGTGAACAAGTCTTGATTGAAGCAGCCATTATTGAGGTGTCGGGGGACGATGCCGATCAACTCGGGATTCAGTGGGCGCTGGGTGATTTAAGCAGTGGTATTGGCTTGATCAGTTTTAGCAACGTAGGCGCGAGCCTAGCTTCAATTGCGGCAGGTTATTTGTCTAATGGCTCTACAGGTGCTGCATCTGCGATTGCCAGTGGTTCAAATGGTGGCAGTGGTGCGACCTTAGCGCTAGGTAATTTCAGTAACTCACGAAAAGCCTATGGTGCGCTCATTCAGGCACTTAAGACCAATACCAAGTCTAATTTGCTTTCTACACCATCGATTGTCACGATGGACAACGAAGAAGCTTATATTGTGGTGGGGCAGAATGTTCCATTTGTGACGGGGTCGGTCTCAACAACTTCAACGGGTGTGGCCAATCCCTACACCACGGTAGAGCGTAAAGATGTGGGTGTCACGCTCAAGGTGATTCCGCACATTGGTGAAAACGGCACGGTGCGTCTTGAAGTCGAGCAAGAAGTTTCTGCTGTGCAAGACAAGGGCCAAGCCACCGATCTGATTACCAGCAAACGTGCCATCAAAACCTCAGTTTTGGCAGAACACGGCCAGACTGTGGTCTTAGGTGGCCTCATTTCGGATAACCGCACGTTGTCGCGTCAAGGTTTGCCGGGTTTAAGCAGTATTCCCTACGTTGGGCGTTTGTTCCGTGCAGATTCAAATAGCAACGAAAAACGTAATCTGCTGGTGTTTATTCACCCAACCATTGTGGGCGATGCCAATGATGTGCGCCGAATTTCGCAGCAGCGCTACAATCAGCTTTACAGTTTACAGCTCTCTATGGATAAAAATGGCAACTTCGCTAAATTGCCAGAAAATCTAGAACAGCTCTACCAACAACCTGCCGCGCCTGTCGCTGCGGTTCCGAGCACTCCTTATCAGCAGGTTCCCGTCACAACGGTCACCACGCCAGTGGCAACAGTACGCCCAAGTTCACCCGTTGTGCGTAAGGGGACTTCTTATGCCTTACCCGTACAGCCGACTGTAAAAACCCAGTCCTTGAGTGAGCCAGAAGTAGAGCGAACCAAAAATACAGTGACCACCACCACCTTGCGACCTGTGTCATAACGGCAGGCGACGAAGACATGAAGCATGTTATGATGATCACAAATCACGATAAGAGACAGACTTAAGATGATGACGTGGAAATTACAAGCCATTACAGGTGAATTTACAGGACAGGAAATTGCGATTGAGCAGGACATGCTGGTGGGTCGCCATCAGGATGCCGGTTTGGTTTTGCAAGCAGCCGAAGTATCGCGAAAACATGCAGCGCTACTGCTGCAAAACGATCAACTTTGGGTGCAAGATCTAAAATCATCCAATGGTACTTTTGTGAATGACGTGCGTATCGAGGGCGAAGTACAGCTTCACGATGCCGATATTGTTCAGTTTGCCAGTCTTAAATTTGCAGTGTTGGCACCAGCAAAACCACAACTTGAGCGAGAGGCGTTGCCTGAGGTTGAGCTTGAACCGGTTCATCATTCGGTGGAACAGCCAAATGTTAATGCGCATCAGACACAGCCCGTCGATGCAGGTATGCCAACTTTAACCGAACGTGATACCGGTGCTGAAGTGAGCCGTGAAGGTATGCCGCAAAACGTTGCTGTACCAAAACCTGCGCCAATTCCGGACGGCGTGGTGGTGAATGCAACACCAGACCCGAAACCTGTGGCCATTGAGCAACCAGTTTCGTCGGTAGAAAAAGAAATTGAACAACGTAAAAATGCCTCTCTGGGTTTTATGACCATCGTGGTGTTGATTATTCTTGCAGTGATGGCGTGGGTATTTTTAAAGTAAGCATGCCCGATCAATCGTAAGGTCACTCAAGGCATGCCAAACGCATGCCTTTTGGTTTTTAGCAGACAGGTAAAATAT
Source organism: Acinetobacter sp. 243_ASPC (assembly GCF_001054715.1). Taxonomy (NCBI): domain Bacteria; kingdom Pseudomonadati; phylum Pseudomonadota; class Gammaproteobacteria; order Moraxellales; family Moraxellaceae; genus Acinetobacter; species Acinetobacter sp. 243_ASPC. The sequence goes on from NZ_JVOR01000110.1 coordinate 77,064, forward strand.
GAGTGTAGTGCAATTAGAGCGTCGTCAATTGGTATTGTTTGATCTAGATGGAACCTTGGTCGATACCGCATCCGATATGTATCGTGCCATGAACATCACCTTGCGTGATCTTGGCTGGCCGGGAGTGAGTGAGACACAAATTCGTCAGTGGGTTGGACAGGGCACAGGCAAACTCTGTGATGCGGTGTTGACTTTTTTATTTCAGCAGATCGATCCTGAGCGTCATCAGCAGCTTCTGGCGCACTACCTGCATGTCTATGCCCAAGAGTTATGCGTGACCAGTCGGCTATTTGATGGCGTTGAAGCATTTTTACAACGTTGTCAGGCACAGCACATTCGTATGGCATGTGTTACCAATAAACCAGAGGCACTTGCGCGCAAGTTGCTTGAAGAACTAGACATTGCGCATTATTTCGATCTGGTGGTGGGAGGGGATAGCTTGCCAGTTCGCAAGCCCGATCCATTACCCCTTCTACATAGTGCTGCACAATTTAATGTCGAGCCTCACGCAACACTCATGATTGGCGACTCTAAAAATGATGTGGAAGCAGCACGTCGCGCGGGTATCGATTGTATTGTGGTCAGCTATGGCTATAATCATGGAGAAAATATTTACGACAGTCAGCCACAACAGGTGGTGGACCGTCTAGATCAACTGATTTAGTAATACAGGGGTGGGGCATGTATCAGCGCATGGTGTTTCGATGGCGATAATCGCGTCTTTAATCACTTTTATCGGGCTTCACTTAAAACCATTGAGATAACATCATGACAACACACACTCAGTTTGAACAACTTAAAGCTGCTGGCTACAACACGATTCCCGTCTATCGACAACGTTTGGCCGATACCGATACGCCACTGTCGGTATTTGCGCGTTTGCGCGATCATACTCAAGCATATCTGTTTGAGTCGGTAGAGGGAGGTGAAAACTGGGCGCGCTACTCCATTATTGGGCTGGGAGAATCTACGGTTTTTTCCTGTAATGCAGGGCAGTTGACCATTAAAAATCCACAAGGTCAGATTTCTACTCAGCTATGCTCAGATCCGTTTACCTATATTCGCGAGTACCAGCAACAGTTTAAGGTTCCACCGCACGCACTCACACCAGAACTCCCGCAATTTTCTGGGGGCTTGGTGGGCTACTTTGGTTACGATGCGGTGCGTTATATCGAGCCGCGCCTGAACAACGTACCAGAGGCCGATCCAGTTGGGTTACCTGATATCTGGATGATGCTTTCCAAGACCGTAATTATTTTTGACAATCTCAAAGACACACTGTTTCTAATTGTGCATGCCGATACTGCACATGAAGATGCTTTTACACAGGCACAGCATCAACTCGACAGCCTTGAGCAGTTACTGGCGACACCGGTGAGCCTGCAGGCAAAACCGCACACGCCGCCGCACTTCGAATCGCTCACTGGCAAAGACAACTTCTTGGCATCGATTGAAACGGTGAAAGAATATATCCGTGCTGGGGATGTCATGCAGGTGGTTCCGGGTCATCGTATGGTATCGGATTTTGATGGTGACCCTTTACAGGTTTACCGTGCGCTGCGTCATCTTAATCCATCGCCGTATCTTTTTTTGGTGCAGGGACAGACCTTAACCGATCAGACACCGTTTCATATTGTGGGTTCTTCACCAGAGATTTTATCGCGTCTGGAAGATGGGATTGCCACAGTACGACCACTGGCCGGTACCCGACCACGTGGCAAGACCAAAGAAGAAGATCTGGCGCTGGAAAAAGAGCTCTTGGCCGATGAGAAAGAAATTGCAGAGCACTTGATGCTGATCGATCTTGGGCGTAACGATGTGGGCCGTGTATCTAAGATTGGTAAAGTACAAGTGACGGACCGGATGGTGATCGAACGCTATTCACATGTCATGCATATTGTCTCGAATGTGCAAGGTGAAGTCCGTGACGATATCGATGCGTTAGATGTCTTTAAGGCAACTTTCCCTGCGGGCACCCTTTCCGGTGCACCAAAAATTCGTGCGATGGAAATTATCGACGAAGTAGAACCGGTTAAACGCGGTATTTTTGGTGGCGCAGTCGGTTATTTAGGCTGGCATGGTGAAATGGACATGTCGATTGCGATCCGCACCTGTGTCATTCGTGAAAATAAGGTGTATGTACAGGCGGGGGCAGGGCTTGTAGCAGACTCAAATCCTGAATCTGAGTGGAATGAAACCCAAATAAAAGCTCGCGCAGTGATCAAAGCGGTTGAATTATCGTCAAACGGATTGATTTTATGAGTTTTTAGCGGTTTTTTTAAAAAAACCGCTTGCATCGTTTGTGAGTTTTGCTAAACTGCACACCGTTCCGATACGAAACGTACGAAACACTAAGAAGCGCCGGCATAGCTCAGTTGGTAGAGCAACTGACTTGTAATCAGTAGGTCCACAGTTCGAATCCGTGTGCCGGCACCATCTTAAGGTGGTTCAATGTTGAAGTAAAGAACTTACACTGAAAGTTAAGTGTGATATTGGTGAGATTCCCGAGCGGTCAAAGGGGGCGGACTGTAACTCCGCTACGAAAGTTTCGAAGGTTCGAATCCTTCTCTCACCACCAACTAACTTCGATTGAAGTGGTAAATGTACCAACGCTGTGCGGGAGTAACTCAGTTGGTAGAGTGGCAGCCTTCCAAGCTGCATGTCGCGAGTTCGATCCTCGTCTCCCGCTCCATCGAAGGATTATCGCTCTTATAGCTCAGTGGTAGAGCACTCCCTTGGTAAGGGAGAGGTCTCGAGTTCAAATCTCGATAAGAGCTCCAGATACAGTTTGGTAGAGTAAAATCTACAAAGATTTCAAAAAGCAGGCTAATTAGTCTGCTTTTAAAGTATTGGGCGTCTGTTTTTTTAGACTAATGTCGATGTGCTGAGTAGCTTCGATGCCTTTTGTAGCCTCTTGTAGCTTGCTTTCGACGTAAACGAGGAAGATCATCATGGCTAAAGCCAAGTTTGAACGTAATAAGCCGCACGTAAACGTGGGCACAATTGGTCACGTTGACCATGGTAAAACAACTCTTACTGCTGCGATCGCAACTATCTGTGCGAAAACTTACGGCGGTGAAGCGAAAGATTACTCGCAAATCGACTCGGCTCCAGAAGAAAAAGCACGTGGTATTACCATTAATACTTCACACGTAGAATACGATTCTCCAATTCGTCACTACGCGCACGTTGACTGCCCAGGCCACGCCGACTACGTTAAAAACATGATTACTGGTGCTGCTCAGATGGACGGCGCGATTCTTGTGTGTGCAGCGACTGACGGTCCTATGCCACAAACTCGTGAACACATCCTTCTTTCTCGTCAGGTAGGTGTACCTTACATCGTTGTATTCTTGAACAAATGCGACCTTGTAGACGACGAAGAGCTTCTTGAGCTTGTAGAAATGGAAGTTCGTGAACTTCTATCTACTTACGACTTCCCGGGCGACGACACTCCAGTGATCCGTGGTTCTGCACTTGCAGCGCTTAACGGTGACGCAGGTCAGTACGGCGAGCCTTCAGTTCTTGCGCTTGTAGAAGCACTAGACTCTTACATCCCAGAGCCAGAGCGTGCAATCGACAAAGCATTCTTGATGCCAATCGAAGACGTATTCTCAATTTCTGGTCGTGGTACAGTAGTAACTGGCCGTGTAGAAGCTGGTATCGTGAAAGTAGGCGAATCAGTTGAAATCGTAGGTATCCGTGATACACAAACTACGACAGTAACTGGCGTTGAAATGTTCCGTAAACTTCTAGACGAAGGCCGTGCGGGCGAGAACTGTGGTGTTCTTCTTCGTGGTACTAAGCGTGAAGACGTACAACGTGGTCAAGTACTTGCTAAACCAGGTACAATCAAGCCGCACACTAAATTCGACGCAGAAGTATACGTACTTTCTAAAGAAGAAGGTGGTCGTCATACTCCGTTCCTTAACGGTTACCGTCCACAGTTCTATTTCCGTACGACTGACGTAACTGGTGCAATCCAATTACAAGACGGCGTTGAAATGGTAATGCCAGGCGACAACGTTGAAATGTCAGTAGAATTGATCCACCCAATCGCAATGGACCCAGGTCTACGTTTTGCGATCCGTGAAGGTGGTCGTACTGTAGGTGCTGGTGTTGTTGCGAAAGTAACTGCATAATCA